>PLDP01000115.1 GCA_003136795.1 Actinomycetota bacterium | reverse complement strand
CAGACCCGGCCGAGCACGACCGCGTCTGGGCGATCGTCCAGGGGATGGGCCTGTTCGAGACGACCGACAACGCCGCGACCTGGACGCCGCGCAACCGCGGCCTCCGCGCCGACTGGCCGCGCCCGCACGACGAGGTCGGCTTCTGCGTGCACAAGGTCGTCCGCTCCGCCGTCGACGGCGACCGGATGTACCAGCAGAACCACGTCGGCATGCATCGCAGCGACGATTGCGGCCAGACGTGGACCGAGATCACCGAGGGGCTGCCAACCGAGTTCGGCTTCGCAGCGGCCGCCCATCCGCACGACCGCGACACGTTCTTCGTCGTCCCGCTCGATCCGGGCCACGGCCGCACGATGCCGGACGGCAAGGCTGCGGTCTGGCGCACGAGCGACGGCGGCTCGAGCTGGCAGCGCGCCGACAAGGGCCTGCCGCAGCACGACGCGCATCTCGGCGTGCTGCGCGAGGCGATGGCGAACGACAGCTACGACGTGCCCGGCTTCTACTTCGGCACGAGCACGGGCCAGGTGTTCGCAAGCGCGGACGACGCGACGTCGTGGAGCGAGATCGCGAGCTACCTGCCGGCGATCTCGTCCATCGAGGTCGCCGTCCTCGACTGACGCTGATGGCAGACGTGCACCTCCCGATGACATTGACGCCGCTCTTCCCCGAGCTGCCACGTCGCATCGAAGTGGACGCCGCCACGGTCGACGACGCGATCGACCAGCTCGAGGCGCGCTGGCCCGGCGTGCGCGACCGGCTCTGCGAGCCCGGGCCGCACATCCGGCCCCACATCCACGTCTATGTCGACCGCGAGCGGGCGGCACTCGAGACGCCGCTCGCTCCGCAGTCGCGCGTCGACGTGATCGCGGCGATCAGCGGCGGCTGACGCGCAGGACGACGACGGCGACGATCGAGCCCAGGGCAGCGCCCGCGAGCACGTCGAGCGGGAAGTGATCGCCGTTGTAGAGGCGCGAGAGCGCGATCAGGACGGCGAGCGCGTAGAGCGGCACGCGTAGCCTCGGCGCGAGCGACGCGAGCACGGCCGCACAGGCGAACGACGTCGCGCTGTGGCCGGACGGAAACGAGTGCGTCGCCGTCGACGGGCCGAGCTGGTGCACGAACGGGCGGTGCCGGTGCACGAGCGCCTTGCCGAGGTCGGCGAGCAGGTCGGCGGCGACGTCGGCGACGAGCACGAGCGCGAAGACGCTCGGCCGGCGGCGAACGACGGCGAGCGCAAGCGCGATCGCGAGCCACACGAGCCCGAGCGTCCCGATGCGCGAGAGCCCGATGAAAAACCAGTCGAGCCAGCCGACGCGCTGGCCGACGATCCAGTGCTCGAGCTGCTTATCGAGCCCGATCAGGGCTACGCAGGGACGAGTTGCTTGGCGCGCTCGATCAGCTGGTGCGGGTCGAACGGCTTCCCGATGAACCCACGCGCGCCGCGCTGCTCCGCATCGCCCGCGACGGTCGACTCGACCTGGCCGCTGAACATGATCACGGGGATCGATCCGTGGCGCTCCTGCATCCGCTGCAGCATCTGCCAGCCGTCGATGCCGGGCATCACGACGTCGAGGAGGACGAGCGCGGGCGCCTGGCCTTCGATCGCGTCGAGCGCCTCCTCCCCGCTCGCGGCCTCGAGCACCGTGTAGCCCTCGAGCTCGAGATTGACCCGCATGAACTCCCGCAGGCGGTCGTCGTCGTCGACGACGAGGACGAGGGGGCCGCTCTTCCGGCCGCCGGGGCCCGAGCGGTCGAGAAACGTCTCGAGGTCGTGGCGCCGGTAGCGGCGGTGTCCGCCCGGCGTGTAGAAGGCGGGCACCCGGCCCTGGTCGGACCACTTGCGGATCGTCGACTGGGCGACGCCGAGGAACTTGGCCGCCTGGCCGAGCGTCAGCCAGTCGGACTCGCCGGTCGGGGCTCGTCTACCTGAGGAGGTCACCGGCCAAAAGTAGCCAAAGCTGCTCTTTCCTAAACCAACTTATGGGTTTGAAACAGTTACCGTCACGGTTTCTCGTGCGGCCGGCGCGAGCGGCAACGGCTGCAGCGTCCGGACGAGCGACTGCGTGCCGCCCGGCTTCGGGTTGTCGTGCAGCGCCTCTCCGACGGCGATCCCGACCGCAAAGACGAGTGCCGCTCCCACGATGACGAGCGCGATCCGCATCACGGCCGGTAGTCCGTCGCCCCGCGGGCGTAGAGGTGGAAGGCGGCGTCGGCGACGGTGCCGGCCTCGCTCACCGGCGGAGCCTCCGGATCGGCGTCGTCGAGGACGGCGCGCGCCCAGTCGTCGGCGCCGTCGTAGGCGTCTGCAAGCTCGTCGAGCGTGAAGACCTGGCCCACGCGCTGGCGGAGCGCGTTCACGAGAACGTCCACCTGCGCCATGCGGTCGTCGTAGCGGCGGCGGTCGTCGCGCGTGCTCTCGACGCGGCGAATTCCGTCCTGCCATTGGTGGCGCGCAAGGTCGATATCCATCTCTATGGAGTACAGCAGGAGTCGGGCCAGAGGGACGGCAGCTCGGCGAGCACGCGGTCGCCGAGCTCGTACCCGGGCCGCGCGAGCGCGAACGCCGCGTGCGCATGGAGGCACTTGAGGCTGCCCGTACGCGTCGACCCGCCGATGCCCGCGTCGATCTCCGGCCGCAGGCGTCGCTGTTCCGCCTGCGCCACCTCGAGGCTCCGCGCGAGCCCATCGTCGGCCTCGACCGCGCGCGTCCAGCGCTCGACGCCACCGGCGGCTTCGAGCCGCGAGATCGCGGCGACCAGGTGGGGGCAGGTGACGTAGAACTGCGTCGGGAACGGACGGCCGTCCGCGTCGAATGCGGCCTGCTCGGTCACCGCCGGCCTGCCGAATGGGCAGCGAACGGCCACGCGCTTGAACGCGCGTGGCGTGCGGCCGATCTGCCGCGCCACGACCTCTGCATCCGACATCGAGACGGAAACTAGTGCTTCTGGTGGCGCCAGGCGTCGATGCCGCGCACGATGAAGAGCCGCTCGTTCGGCTTCACGAGCCCGAGCCGGCGCGCCTCGCGCAGCAGCTGGTCGCCCGTGTCGGCCGCCGCGATGCGCGTCTGCAGTCGCTGCTTTTCGACGCGAAGCGCCTGCACGTCTGCCGTGCGCGCCTGCAGCTCACCCTTCGTGTGCAGATAGGTGTGCAGCGGCTTCCAGTAGAGGAACGCGACGAGCACGATCCCGCCGATCGCGAGCAGCCGAGTAGGACGCAGCCGGAGCACGGACTCAGCTTCGCTACCGCACGGCCGATCCCTACCTGTTGCTAGGCGACGTCGACCTTGATCACGTTGGTCGAGCCCGGCAGGTTGACGGCGGTGCCGGCCGTGAGGACGACGCGGTCGCCGGCGTCGACCATTCCCGACTTGAGCGCCGACTCGAGCGAGCGCGACCAGAGGTCCTCGACGTCGTCGCTCGGGGGCATCAGCACCGGCGTGACGCCCCACTCGAGCGCCATCTGCTGCACCGCGGTGCGGTGATGCGAGAGGCCGAGGATCGGCCTGCGCGGCCGCAGTCGCGCCACGGCGGACGCGGTGCGCCCGGTGAACG
>PLDP01000019.1 GCA_003136795.1 Actinomycetota bacterium | reverse complement strand
CGCGACCTGACGGTCGAGTTCGCGAACGGCCGTGCGCGAGACCTGCTCGGCTCCGACCTCACCACGAGCAAGCTCGCCCAGGACATCCAACGTTTCGTGATCGACGTGTTCGCCTCGGAGATCCCGGCGCAGCTTCGCCTCGCGGCGGACGACGAGCGGACGCTGCTCGTCTCCGGCATTCCGCCGGGAGCAGGAGCCGAGACGGTCATCGTCGTCCTCACGGACGAATCGCAGCGCGAGCGCGCCGAGCGCGCACAGCGTGAGTTTGCCACCAACGCTGCGCACGAGCTGCGCACGCCGCTCGCCTCGATCGTCACGGCGATCGAGATGCTGCAGACAGGCGCCAAGGACGACTCCGGCGCGCGAGACGACTTCCTGCGCGTGATCGAGACGGAGGCGGCACGGCTCACCCGGCTCACACACGCGCTACTGATCCTGGCGCGTTCGGAGGCCCGGCAGGAGTCGCCGCGGCTCGCGAGCCTCGAGCTGGCGAGTGTGCTCGAGCGCGTCGTGGCGGCCGTCCCGCACCCCGGCGTCGAGATCGCCGTCGACTGCCCGCCGGAGCTTGTGGTCGCCGCCGACCGCGACCTGCTCGAGCAGGCGCTCTCGAACCTGGTCGCGAATGCCGTGCGGCATGGAGAAGGGAACGCCGTCGTCCTGCGCGCCGCGGCGGCCCCGGACGGGCGCGTCAACGTCGACGTGGTCGACCGCGGCAAGGGCATCGCGCCGGCCGATCAGGCGCGAATCTTCGACCGCTTCTACCGCGCCGGCGACGCGGAGGAGGGCGGCTTCGGCCTCGGCCTGCCGATCGCGCGTGACGCGGTGCAAGCGCTCGGCGGCACGATCGAGGTCAGCTCGCGGCCGGGCGAGGGAACGACCGTGCGGGTCAGCCTCCCGACCGGGCGGCCGGTGGAGGTCGCGTGAGACGTAGGCTCGACGGAGGCTCTGCCGGCGTAGGCTCGCCGGAGCCGGCCACGAGCGAAGGCGTCGGCTTGGCCGACGCCGGAGCGGGCCCGGAGCGGAGGCGCCGGCTCGGCCGGCGCCGGGAGCGGGCATGAGCCCTCGGATCCTGATCGTCGACGACGAGCCGTCGCTCGTCCGGGGCGTCTCATACGCGCTCGAGCGGGAGCAGTTCGAGGTGGAGGTCGCGACGGACGGGCTCGCTGCGGTCGACGCTGCGCTCGACCACGCAGTCGACTTGGTGCTGCTCGACTCGATGCTGCCCGGGCTCAGCGGCGCTGACGTCTGCAGGCGCATCCGCGAGCGCAGCACCGTGCCGATCATCATGTTGACGGCGAGGGACTCGGAACAGGATCTCCTTGAAGGGCTCGAGGGTGGGGCCGACGACTACGTCACGAAGCCGTTCTCCGCCGCGGAGCTGGTCGGCCGGATCCGGGCGCTGCTTCGGCGCCGTGAGCTCGACCGCATCGGTAGTGAGCTCGTGCGCGAGGTGGGCGACATGCGGATCGACCTGATGCACGACGAGGTCGAGGTGGATGGACGGCGCGTCTTCCTGACGCCGTCGGAGTTCAAGGTGCTCACGCTGCTCGCCTCGAGCCCCGGCTCGGTGTTCACGCGCCGCCAGATCATGGAGCGCCTGTGGGGGAGCTCACATGTCGGCGACGAGCACACGTGCGAGGTGCACGTCTCGAGCCTGCGCCGGAAGATCGAAGGCGATCCCATGAGCCCGGAACGGCTCGTCACGGTGCGAGGCAGCGGCTACAAGCTGGTCGCGCCCGCGGCCCCGTAGACGATGGCGTGGGGGGTCGGTGCGGCGGCGGCCCTGGTGGCGATCGGGTTCGCCGTCGGGGCCTTCGGGACGCTGGTCGGCGCGGGCGGCGGCTTTCTACTCACGCCGATCCTGCTCGTCCTCTATCCGCACGACTCGCCGCAGACGATCACGGCGATCAGCCTGGTGGCGGTGTTTTGCAACGCCACCTCCGGTTCGGTGGCCTACGGCAGGCTGAAGCGGACCGACTATCGCAGCGGGCTCGTCTTCGCGGCGGCGGCGCTGCCGGGATCGGTCGCGGGCGCGATCGCCGTCGGCTACGTCTCGCGCAGCGCCTTCGACCTGATCATGTGCGGCGTTCTCGCGGTCCTCGCGCTCTGGCTGTGGCGCTCGCCGGCTCCGCTCGCGCCGGACGAACAGCGGAGCGGAGTGCGCCGAGAGATCGTCGATCGCCTCGGCAACCGCTACGCGTTCGTCGTGCCGCTGCGGCGCGGGGCGCTGTTCAGCTCGGTCGTCGGGTTCGTCTCGAGCTTCCTCGGGATCGGCGGCGGCGTGATGCACGTGCCCCTGCTCGTCCGCGTGCTCGGATTCCCGGTGCACGTCGCGACGGCGACGTCGCACTTCGTACTTGCCATCCTCGCCGGAAGCGCGACGATCACCCACGTGCTGCAGGGCAGTTTCGCGCACGGTCACGGACTGCGCCGGTCGGCCGCGCTCTCGGTGGGAGTCGTCGTGGGCGCACAGCTGGGAGCTCGCGCGTCGCTACGGGCCAGCGGCCGCACAATCGAGCGCCTGCTCGCGATCGCGCTCGCGATCCTGGTCGTTCGTCTCGCACTCCTCGTCGTGTAGCCAACGGTTCGTCCAATCCCGTAATGGGAGAAACATCAACCCGAAGCGCAGCGCGGAACCGTCGATACGTTGAGTGTGGTCGATCCTCTGCGGCTGAACGGCGAATCCGATGCTCACCTGCCGGTGTTGCTGATCGCCGACGACGACGAGGACAGTGAGTGTCGCCCCGACCTGGCCGTGCTCGACTGGATGATGCCTCTGGGCGGACGGGCTCGAGAAGATCACGGCGGGCCTGACGACGACCGACGAGCTGCGCCGCATCCTGATCTAGAGGCTACGGCTACTCCGGGTCGGGGACGCTGTTGACGTAGTTCGTATGGAGCACATGCAGCGCCTCCGCGATGTCCGGGGAGGTGAGCGCGTGCTTGTGCAGGAACCCGGCTGCGCCGGCCGCGTCGGCTCGCGCGACGTCGTCGTACTCGTCGGAGCCGGTGTAGATGACGACGTGCTGGCCGGCGTCGCGCGCATGGATCGCCCGCGTCGCGGCGATTCCGTCCCGGCCCGGCATGCCGATGTCCATCAACACCATGTCGGGCCCATGCTCTTCGCAGAGACGGACCGCCTCGTCTCCGTCCGAAGCGCGTCCGACGACGATGAACCGTCCGTCCTCGTCGAGGATGCGCTCGACGAGCTCGGCCAGCTGCGCGTCGTCTTCGGCGATCACGATCCTGAGCGGTGTCTCGTTCACGAGGGGGGGAGCCTGCCACAGCAAGCCCGTAGGATGCGGCAGTGATCATCGACGGGCACAACGATCTCGTCCTGCATCGCTGGCGAGGTGAGCCCACGCAGCATCTCGACCTCGACGCGGCGCGCGACGCAGGCTTCGCCGGCGGCTTCTTCGCCCTCTACATTCCGTCGCCGCGCGTGCCCGACCCCACGGAGATCCCGTACGCCGTGCCGCTGCCGGCTCCGATCCCGCACGAGGAGGCGGCGCGCATCGCCGAGGAGCTCTTCGCGGAGCTGTGCGCGCTGCCGGTTGTGCGTGCCACCTCTGCCGACGACTTCCGGGACGGACAGGTGACCGCGATCGTGCACATGGAGGGGGCTGAGCCGATCGCAGCGGATCTCTCGAACCTCGAGGAGTGGTACGACCGCGGGCTGCGCTCGATCGGGCTCGTCTGGTCGCGGTCGAACGACTTCGCGGAGGGCGTGCCCTTCCGGTTCCCGTCATCGCCCGACATCGGCGCGGGCCTCACGGCCGCCGGGCGCGAGCTCGTGCAGGCGTGCAACCGGCTCGGCATCCTCGTCGACGTGTCGCATCTGAACGAGGCCGGGTTCTGGGAGGTGGCCGGGCTGTCCGACGCGCCGCTTGTCGCGACGCACTCGAACGCGCACGCGCTCTGCGCCGCGTCGCGCAACCTGCTCGACACGCAGCTGGACGCGATCCGCGACTCGAACGGCATCGTCGGGGTCAACTTCGCCGTTACCTTCCTGCGCGAGGACGGGTCGCTCGTGCCCGAGACCCCGATCTCCGAGATCGTGCGTCACATCGACTATCTCGTGGAGCGGATGGGCATCGACCACGTCGCGTTCGGCTCTGACTTCGACGGTGCGGTCGTCCCCGAGGAGCTCGGAGGCGCGGCCGGCCTGCCCAAGCTCGTCGCGGCGCTGCAGGCGGCCGGGTACGACGACGCCGCCGTCGCGAAGATCACGCACGAGAACTGGCTGCGCGTGCTGCGCGCTACGTGGCGCGACGCGCGAAGAAGCCGCGCGCCTTCAGGGTCAGCACCAGCACGCCGTCCTGGTTGAACACCTCGTTCGCCGTGAAGACCGTCCCGCGCCGCGGGTCCTTCGACGAGGGCTGCACGTCGGTCACCGTCGAGCGCCCGCTGAGCGAGTCGCCCGGACGAACCGGGGCGGTCCAGCGAATCTCGTCGACGCCCGGAGACCCGAGTGACGCCGAGTCGATCAGCACCGCGCGGACGAACATCCCCATGAAGAGCGCCGTCGTGTGCCAGCCGCTCGCGATCAAGCCGCCGAACGGTGACTGCTTCGCAGCCTCGGGGTCGATGTGGAACGGCTGTGGGTCGAAGCGCTTTGCGAACTCGACGATCTCCGCCTCGGAGACCGTGATCGGCCCGACCTCGACGACCTGCCCGACCTGAAAGTCCTCCCAGTGACGCATGACCCGAGACGCTATCGATACGGTCAGGGCATGCGCACCAGGAAGCTTGGACCGCTGACGGTCAGCGTCGTGGGCCTCGGATGCAACAACTTCGGCGGCCGCCTCGACGAAGCAGCGACGCGCGCGGTGGTCGACGCCGCGCTCGAGGCCGGCGCGACGTTCCTCGACACCGCGGACATCTACGGCAACCACGGCGGCAGCGAAGAGCTGCTCGGACGCGTGCTGCAGGGTCGCCGCGACGAGGTCGTGCTGGCCACGAAATTCGGCAAGGACATGGGGGACGGCGCCGAGCGGCGCGGCTCGCGCGACTACATCCGCGCGGCGCTCGACGCATCGCTGCGTCGTCTCCAGACCGATGTCGTCGATCTCTACCAGCACCACGAGGAAGACACCGAGACGCCGCTCGAAGAGACGATCGGCGCGCTCGAAGAGCTCGTCGCCGAAGGGAAGATTCGCGCCTACGGCACGTCGAACTACCGTGCCGAAACCCTCGAGCGCGCCAAGGCGCTCGCCTCCGGCGTGTACGTCTCCGAGCAGAGCGAGTACTCGTGGTTGCGCCGCGATGTCGAAGCCGACGTGCTGCCCGCCTGTGAACGGCTCGGGCTCGGCTTCATCCCGTTCTTCCCGCTCGCGAGCGGGCTGCTGGCCGGCAACGTCTCGCGCGACAACCCGCCCGGTGAAGGAACCCGCCTGCACGGGCGCGCGATCGACGCTGCCGACCTCGACCGCGTCGAAGCGCTCCGCGCGTGGGCCAAGGCGCACGGCGTTTCGCTGCTCGACGTCGCAGTCGGCGGGCTGGCTGCGGTCGCCCCGGTTGTCTCGGTGATCGCCGGCGCGACGAAGCCCGAGCAGATCCGCGCGAACGCCGCGGCCGGCGACTGGTCGCCGTCCGACGACGAGCTCGCCGAGCTGCAGCGCTTCTAGACAGTCAGCTCGACGCGGTTTCCGTCCGGGTCGAGCACGACCGCCTCGTAGTAGCCGTCGCCGGTCGTCCGCGGCCCGTCGACCGCGCCGAGTTCTGCGGCCAGCTCGTCGACGAGCTCCTTCGAGCCGAGTGAGAACGCGACGTGCGCGCGCAGCCCGCGCTCCTCGCCGGGCCTGTGCATCAACTCGAGCCGTGCGCCGCCGTCGAACTCCATGAAGTAGGACGTGAACTCGTCGTGGCGATAGAGCTCGCCGGCGCGGCCGCCGAGCCAGCGCTCGTACCACCAGCGCAGCCCCTCGAGGTCGTCCGTCCAGAGCGCAAGATGTTCGATCGCGGGCATTAGTCGATCTTCATCGCCACGTGCTTGATCTGCGTGTACTCCTCCATCGAGTAGATCGACATGTCCTTGCCGTAGCCGGATCCCTTGTAGCCGCCGTGCGGCAGCTCCGACGAGATCGGCACGAGGTGGTCGTTCACCCAGACCGTGCCGAACTGCAGCTTGCGCGCCGCGTTCAGGGCGCGGCCGACGTCGCGCGTCCACACCGACGCGGCGAGGCCGTAGCGAACACCGTTCGCCCACTCGATCGCCTGGTTGTCGTCGGCGAAGCGCTGCACCGTGATCACCGGGCC
>PLDP01000095.1 GCA_003136795.1 Actinomycetota bacterium | reverse complement strand
TCGACGCGCTGCGCAAAGAAGTGCACGCGATGACGCAGAAGAACGTGCACATCAACATCAACGAGATCAAGCGCCCCGAGCTCGACGCGAAGCTCGTCGCGCAGTCGATCGCAGAACAGTTGCAAAACAGGGTTTCATTTCGCAGGGCCATGAAGCGCTCGCTCGCATCGGCGATCCGCTCCGGCGCAGCCGGCGTGAAGGTGCAGTGCTCGGGCCGCCTCGGCGGCTCGGAGATGAGCCGCTCGGAGCAGTACTCCGAAGGCCGCGTGCCGCTGCACACGATTCGCGCCGACATCGACTACGGCTTCGTCGAAGCGAAGACCCCGACCGGCCGCATCGGCGTCAAGGTCTGGATCAACAAGGGCGAGATCATGCCCGCGGGTTACGGCGGCATTCCCGGCGGCGGCAAGGAGACACGCCTCGGCGACCAGGACACGGCACGCCGCCGTGGTGGCGTCACCGAAGGCCTCGGCGCCTCGCGCGAGTCGGGCCGCAACAGAAGCCAGGATCGCGAGGGCCTCGGCCCCGTCCGCCGCGGCCGTCCCGGCCAGCGTAGCGGACAGAACCGCCCGGGCGGCGGCGGCGCGGGCACGCGTCCCGGCGCACCGCGCACGCGTGGCGGCGCGTCGAGCCGTCCGCGCACGCAGGAGGCTCCGCCGCTCGAGCAGACGGACACGCCGACGCCGACGGACTCTCCGGTCGTCGAGCCGGTCGTCGAAACGCCGCCGATCGTCGAGCCGGTTGTCGAGACGCCGCCGGCCGAGCCGGTGGCAGAGGCTCCGAAGGCCGCTCCGGCTGCGAAGCCGAAGGCACCTGCGGCCGCGAAGCCGAAGGCCGCTCCGCGCAAGAAGAAGGCTGATAGCTGATGTTGCTCCCCAAGAAGACCAAGTTCCGCAAGCAGCACCGCGGCCGCCGCCGGGGCCTTTCGACCGGCCAGACGACGGTGCACTTCGGCGACTTCGGGATCAAGGCGCTCGAGGCCGGCTGGATCACCAACCGGCAGATCGAGGCCGCCCGCATCGCGATGACGCGCAAGATCAAGCGCGGCGGCAAGGTCTGGATCAACATCTTCCCCGACAAGCCGTTCACCAAGAAGCCGGCCGAGACGCGCATGGGCAAGGGCAAGGGCTCCCCCGAAGGCTGGGTGGCCGTTGTCAAGCCGGGCCGCGTCATGTTCGAGCTGTCGGGCATCCCGGAGCCGCTGGCGAAGGAAGCGCTTCGCCTCGCGGCGCAGAAGCTGCCAATCAAGTCGAAGTTCGTGCGGCGCGACGAAAGCGGTGATCTCTTTGCGGGCTAGGGACTTGCGTGACCTGTCGGACGACGAGCTGGAGATCCGGCTCGCCGACACGCGGCAGGAACTGTTCAACCTGCGGTTCCAGGCCGCGACCGGCGCGCTCGAGAACACGACGCGCCTGAAGCTGGCCAAGCGCGAGATCGCGCGGATCCTGACGACGCAGCACCAGCGGAACTCCAACAAGCAGAAGGTCGAGAGCTAAGCGATGGCGGACGAAGAGCAGAACGAGACAACCGAGGTCGAGGCCGTGGCCGAGACCGAAGAGGTGTCTGACACCGAGGTGTCAGACACCGTTCCGGCACCCGAGGCCGAAGCGGAGACGCCTGTCGCCGAGCCGGAGCCTGAGCCCGCGCCTGCCAAGAAGCAGCGGTCGCTGAAGCACGTCCCGCGCACGGCCCGCCGCAAGCGCACGAAGGTCGTGCGCGAGCAGGCGGCCACCCGCAAGCCGATCACGCGCACCGGGAAGCCGGAGTCCGAAGCCGGACGGCGCCAGGAGCGCCGCGGCGTCGTCGTCTCCGACAAGGGCGACAAGACGATCGTCGTCAAGGTCGACATGATCAAGAGCCATCCGAAGTACAAAAAGGTCATTCGCTCGACCGTCAAGTTCCATGCGCACGACGAGGCGAACACCGCCGGCGTCGGCGACACGGTCCGCATCATCGAGACGCGTCCACTGTCGAAGCAGAAGCGCTGGCGGCTGGCCGAGATTGTCGAGAAGGCGAAGTGATCCAGCAGGAAACACGCCTCAAGGTCGCCGACAACACGGGTGCACGTGAGCTACTCTGCATCCGCGTTGCGGGCGGCTCGAAGCGCCGCTACGCGCGGGTCGGCGACATCATCACGGCCACCGTCAAGGCCGCTGCCCCGCAGGGGACGGTCAAGAAAGGTGACGTGGTGAAGGCCGTCGTCGTGCGGACGAAGAAGCCGTTCGGCCGTGACGACGGAACACTGATTGCGTTCGACGAGAACGCGGCAGTGATCATCGACGCACAGCGCAACCCACGTGGGACGCGCATCTTCGGGCCGGTTGCCCGCGAGTTGCGCGAGAAGAACTTCATGAAGATCGTGAGCTTGGCTCCAGAGGTGCTCTAGAGATGACGACTGCACTCAAACTCAAAAAAGGCGACACCGTCCAGATGCTGACCGGCAAAGACCGCGGGAAGCAGGGACGGATCCTCGACGCGCGCCCGCGTGACGGCAAGGTGATCGTCGAGAACCTCAACCTGATGACCAAGCACCAGAAGCCGCGCCCGATCCGTGACTCGAGCCGCATGGGCGGCTCGCAGATCGCACCGGGCGGCCGCGTCGAGCTCGCCGCCGCGGTCGCGATCTCGAACGTGATGCTCGTCTGCCCGACCTGCAAGCTGCCGACCCGCATCGGCTACCGCTTCAAGGACAGCAAGGACGGCCAGGTCAAGGTGCGCGTCTGCAAGCGCGACGGCTGCGGCCAGGAGATCGACAAGTAATGGCAGCGACAGAGACCTATTCGCCGCGCCTCAAGCAGCGCTATAACGACGAGCTCCGTGAGGAGCTGCGCGCAGCGCTCGCCCTCGAGTCGATCATGCAGTCGCCGACGGTCGACAAGATCACCCTCAATATGGGCGTCGGCGAGGGCAAGACCGACAAGAAGCAGGTCGACGCCGCGATCGAGGAGCTGACGATCATCGCCGGCCAGCGCGCGCAGGTCCGGCGCGCCCGCAAGTCGATCGCGCAATTCAAGATCCGCGAAGGGATGGAGATCGGTGCCAAGGTGACGCTGCGCGGCGACCGGATGTGGGAGTTCCTCGACCGGCTCGTGTCGATCGCGCTCCCGCGCATCCGCGACTTCCGCGGCCTCAACCCGGACTCGTTCGACGGCCGCGGCAACTATTCGCTCGGCATTCGCGAGCAGATCATCTTCCCGGAGATCGACTACGACAGCATCAATCAGATCCGCGGCCTCGACGTCGCGATCACCACGACCGCGACGGACGACAACGAGGCGCGCGCGCTGCTCACAGCGCTCGGCCTGCCGTTCGCCGCCGACGGAGGCAGCAGGTAAATGGCCAAGAAGTCGTTGAGAGTCAAGGCCGCAAGGCCCGCCAAGTTCAAGGTCCGCAACTACACGCGCTGCAACCGCTGCGGTCGTCCGCGTGCCGTGTTCAAGAAGTTCGGGCTCTGTCGCATCTGCCTGCGGGAGCTCGCCCATCAGGGCGTCATCCCCGGCATGACCAAGAGCTCCTGGTAGGAGGAACAGACAGTGCTCACCGATCCCGTCGCCGACATGCTCACGCGCATCCGCAACGCCAACAAGGCGCTGCACGACAACGCCGAGATGCCGACCTCCAAGCTGAAGGTCGAGATTGCCCGCATCCTCAAGGAGGAGGGCTACATCCGCGACTTCCACGTCTCCGAAGTGGGCACCCACCCGACGCTCGTCGTCGAGCTCAAGTACGGCCGTGGGCGCGAGCGTGTCCTCTTCGGTCTCAAGCGCGTGTCCAAGCCGGGCCGGCGGATCTATGCCGGCAAGGACCGCCGCCAGCGCGTGCTGGGCGGCATGGGCATCGCGATCATGTCCACCTCTCGCGGCGTCATCACGAGCCGCACCGCCGAAGCCGAAGGCATCGGCGGCGAAGTCATCTGCTACGTCTGGTAACCACACATGTCTCGCATTGGTAAAAGGCCCATCGAAGTCCCCGCAGGCGTGATCGTCTCGATCGACCCTGGCCGCGTCACCGTGTCGGGGCCGAAGGGCGAGCTGCGCCAGGAGGTTCCCCAGCGCATGCAGATCGCGCAGGAGGAGTCGACCATCACCGTCACGCGCCCGACCGAGCGCGGCGAGGATCGCGCGCTGCACGGCCTGACGCGGACGCTGATCGCGAACATGGTCGAGGGCGTCACGCAGGGCTTCGAGAAGCGCCTGGAGATCCAGGGCGTCGGCTACCGCGCCGCGCTCGCGGGCACCGACCTGGAGCTGCAGGTCGGCTACTCGCACTCCGTGAAGATCAAGCCGCGCCAGGGCATCGAGTTCGAGGTGCCGATCCCGACGCAGGTGGTCGTCCGCGGCATCGACAAGCAGGCCGTCGGCCAGACCGCGGCGGAGATCCGCAAGGTTCGCCCACCCGAGCCGTACAAGGGGAAGGGCATCCGCTACGAGGGCGAGTACGTTCGCCGGAAGGTCGGGAAGCGCGCATGAGCCGTAGACTCGTCGGAGGCGTCCAAGGAGCGCAGGTGCCGGCTTTGCCGGCGCCGGAGCGGGTATGAGCGGCTTGACCGTTCGCGAAGCGCGTCTGCGCCGCCATCGTCGTGTGCGCGGGAAGATCCGCGGCTCCGCGGAGCGTCCGCGCCTGCTCGTCTTCCGCTCCAACCGCGGAGTTTTTGCGCAGCTGATCGACGACGACGCCGGCCGCACGCTGGCCGCCGCGTCGTGGCTCGAGTTGCCGAAGTCGTTCAAGGGTGACAAGACGGAGCAGGCTGCCGAAGTCGGTAAGCGGCTCGCCGCAACTGCAAAGAAGGCCGGCGTCGAGAGCGTCGTCTTCGATCGCGGCGGCTACCTGTATCACGGTCGCGTCAAGGCGCTCGCCGAAGGCGCACGCGAAGGAGGACTGAGCTTCTAGTGGCAATCGACGTGCAAGAGACCCGCGAGCTCAAGGAGCGCGTGGTCGAGATCAACCGCGTCGCCAAGGTCGTCAAGGGCGGCCGGCGCTTTTCGTTCACGGCTCTGGTCGTGATCGGGGACGAGGTCGATCGCGTCGGCGTCGGCTACGGCAAGGCGCGCGAAGTGCCGCTGGCGATCTCGAAGGCGGTCGACGACGCGAAGAAGAACATGTTCACCGTGCCGAAGCACGGGCAGACGATCACGCACGAGTCGCTCGGCCGGTTCGACGCGGCCCGCGTGCTCCTGCGGCCGGCCTCGCCCGGTACCGGCGTCATCGCNNGGCGGCGGTGTGCGCGCGGTGCTCGAGCTCGGCGGCATCAAGGACGTGCTTGCGAAGTCGCTCGGAACGACGAACCCGATCAACATGCTGAAGGCAGCGGAGCAGGCGCTCCGCCAGCTGCGCCGCCCCGAGGACGTCGCCAAGGCGCGCGGCAAGCAGATCCACGAAGTCCTGCCCTACAAGCGGCCCGTCGTGGAAGCCGAGGAGGTGAGCTCGGGTGGCGAAGCTGAAGCTGACACAGGTGCATAGCCAGATCGGCCAGTCGCAGCGGCACCGCGGCACGCTGCGGGCGCTCGGCCTCGGGCGGATCGGCAAGACCAACGAGATCGACGACTCGCCGGTCCTCGCCGGCATGCTGCGCAAGGTGCGCCATCTCGTGAAAGTGGAGGAGGCCTAGACCATGGCCGGCGATCTGAATCTCTCGAACCTGCAACCTGCACAAGCGAGAACCGACCGCAAGCGCATCGGCCGCGGCATGGGCTCGGGCAAGGGGCGCTACTCCGGGCGCGGGATCAAGGGCCAGAAGTCGCGCGCGGGCTCGCACGCGATGCGCGCCGGCTTCGAGGGCGGCCAGATGCCGCTGCACATGCGCACGGCCAAGCTCCGCGGCAACACCTCCGCGGACGCGATGCCGATCGGCCCGTTCCGGACGTACTCGCAGCCCGTCAACCTGCGCGACCTCGAGGCCCGCTTCGAGGTCGGCGAAGAGGTGACGCCGGAGTCGCTGAAGGCCAAGGGCCTGATTCGCTCGATCCGCAAGGACGTGAAGCTCCTGGGCGTCGGCGAGCTGACGAAGAAGCTGACCATCACCGTGCACGGCGCCTCGGCGACGGCGCGCGAGAAGGTCGAGGCGGCCGGCGGCTCGCTGACCGTCCTCAAGGAGCCCAAGGTGCGCAAGCCGAAGAACCTGAAGCGCCGTCCCGAGGGCAGGACGAAGGATCGAAGCGACGACGCCGAGACCGCTCCCGTCGAGACCGCCGAAGGCGAGGACTCCTAACCCTTGCTTTCATGGCTCGCCAATGCCTGGCGGGTCCCGGAGCTTCGGCGCCGGCTCCTGTTCACCGCGCTGATCCTCGCCCTCTACCGCATGGGCTCGTGGATGCCCGCACCGGGTGTCGACTCTGCTCAGATCCAGAACTTCTTCAACGGCCGTGGCGGCTCGCTGCTCGGCCTGCTGAACCTCTTCTCCGGCTCCGCGCTGTCGCGGTTCTCGATCTTTGCGCTCGGGATCATGCCGTACGTCACGGCGTCGATCATCCTGCAGCTCCTCACCGTCGTCATCCCGACGCTCGAGCAGCTGCAGAAGGAAGGCGAGTCGGGTTACGCCAAGATCAACCAGTACACGCGGTACCTCACCGTGGTGCTCGCAGCGGCGCAGGCGACCGGCTACGCGTACCTCTTCCACACGCAGGGCGCGTTGCCGGCGAACCCGGGCCGCCTCGTGCTGATCGTCGTCACGCTGACGTCGGGCACGGTGCTCCTGATGTGGCTCGGCGAGCTGATCACGAAGCGCGGCATCGGCAACGGCATCTCGCTCCTGATCTTCGCCTCGATCCTCACGGCGGCACCGCAGGGCATCAACGCGTGGATCAACGGCGGCGCGGTGGAGAAGCTGTTCTTCCCGCTGATCGCGCTCGGCGTCGTCGTCGCGGTCGTGTTCGTGCAAGAGGGCCAGCGGCGCATCCCGATCCAGTATGCGAAGCGCATGGTCGGCCGCCGTCAGACGCAGGGCGGCGCCACCTACATGCCGCTGCGCGTGAACATGGCGGGCGTGATNNCCGGTCATCTTCGCGGCGGCGCTCCTCGCGCTCCCGCAGACCGTCTCGTCGTTCGCTCCGGCCTCGCAGACGTGGATCAACACGCACTTCTCGCCGTCGTCCTGGACGTATCTCGGCGTCGAGGCGGCGCTGATCATCGTCTTTACCTACTTCTACACCGCGGTGCAGTTCAACCCGGTCGACCAGGCCGACAACCTGCGCAAGTACGGCGGCTACATCCCCGGCATCCGCCCGGGCCCGCCGACCGCGCAGTACCTCGACCGCGTGCTGACCAGGCTGACGCTACCGGGTTCGCTGTTCCTCGCCGTCGTCGCCGTGCTGCCGTCGATCTTCATCAACAACTTCGGCTTCTCACAGGCGACCTCGCGCGCCCTCGGCGGCACCTCGGTGCTGATCGTGGTCGGCGTCGCGCTCGACACGATGCGCCAGATGGAGTCGCAGATGATGATGCGCTCCTACGAAGGCTTCCTGCGGTGAACCTCCTCGTCCTTGGCCCGCAGGGGGCGGGGAAAGGGACGCAGGCAAAGCGCATTGCCGACCAATACGGGCTTGTGCACGTCTCGACGGGCGACATGTTCCGAGCCGCGATCGCAGCCGAGTCGGAGCTCGGCGCGCGCGTCGAGCCGATCCTGGCCGCCGGCGAGCTCGTGCCCGACGAGCTGACCGTGGCGCTGATCCGCGAACGGCTGTCGCAGCCCGACGCCGTGGAGGGCTTCGTGCTCGACGGCTTCCCGCGCAACCTCGCGCAGGCGGGGGCGCTCGACGAAATGCTCGGCGACATCGGCCGCGGCCTCGACGCGATCCTCTTCTTCGACCTCCCCGACGACGTCGCGACGGAGCGGATGCTCCGGCGCGC
The DNA here is from genome assembly GCA_003136795.1 of Actinomycetota bacterium. Lineage (GTDB taxonomy): Bacteria > Actinomycetota > Thermoleophilia > Gaiellales > Gaiellaceae > PALSA-600. Next base: position 9,602 of record PLDP01000095.1, on the reverse strand, counting down.
GGCCGAGGAGAACCGGCCCGACGACACCCCCGAGGTGATCGCGCGGCGGCTCCAGATCTACCACGACGAGACCGAGCCGATCGTCGAGCACTACCGCGCCACCGGCAAGCTCGTCCCGCTGCATGCCGGCCGCTCGATCGACGAGGTCTGGTCGGAGATCTCCGACTCCTTGCAGGTCGTCGCATGATCATCCGCAAGTCCGCGCAGGAGATCGAGACGATGGCGCGCGCCGGCAAGGTCGTCGCCGAGGCGCTCGCGCTGATCGAGGAGCACCTGCAGCCCGGCATCACGACCGGCGAGCTCGACGCGCTGGCGGACGAGTTCATCCGCTCCCACGGCGGTGAGCCGACCTTCAAGGGCTACAAGGGCTATCCGGCCGCGACCTGCCTCTCGCCGAACTCGATGGTCGTCCACGGGATCCCGGGCCGGCTGAAGCTGCAGGACGGCGACATCCTCTCGGTGGACGTTGGCGTCACGCTCGACGGGTTCGTCGCCGACTCGGCCTGGACGTTCCCGGTCGGGTCGATCTCGACCGACGCCCAGCGCCTGCTCGACACCTGCAAAGCTGCCCTCCAGGCCGGGATCGCCGAGGCCCGCGTCGGCAACTCGATCGGGGACATCTCACAGGCCGTTCAGCGGGTGACCGAGGAGGCCGGCTACAGCGTCATTCGCAGCCTTGTCGGCCACGGCGTCGGCCGCTCGATGCACGAGGACCCGCAGGTGCCGAACTTCGTCTCGGCCTACCGGGGGCCCGAGCTGAAGGAGGGCATGACGATCGCGATCGAGCCGATGATCACGGCCGGCGGCCCGGACGTCTACATCCACGACGACGAGTGGTCGATCTCGACCACCGACGGCTCCCTGGCGGCGCACTTCGAGCACACGGTCGCCGTGACCGCCGCAGGGCCGAGAATCCTCACGGAAACAGGGGTTCTGGTACCATGACGGCCTGCGTCGCGAGGCGTCTGCCCGTGCGCGTCCTTCGCCTGAGGACATATAGATGAAAGTCAGACCGTCAGTGAAACCCATGTGTGAGCGCTGCCGCGTGATCAAGCGGCATGGGCGCACCATGGTCATTTGCACGAATCCTCGCCACAAGCAGCGTCAGGGGTAGTAGAAGACACATGGCACGTATCGCAGGCGTCAACCTGCCGAACCAGAAGCGGCTCGAGATCGGGCTCACCTACATCTTCGGGATCGGCCAGCCGACGGCGCAGAAGATCTGCGACGCACTCGGCCTCTCGCGCGACACGAAGGTNNAACCTGCCGGCGCGCGGCCAGCGCACGAAGACGAACGCGCGCACGCGCAAGGGCCCGAAGAAGACCGTCGGCCGCGGAAAGAAGGCGAAGTAGATGGCGCCTCCCCGCAGAGCGGCGACCACGCGTGGTCGTACGCGTCGCCGCGTTCGCAAGAACATCGCGATCGGCCAGGCGCACATCAAGACGTCGTTCAACAACACGATCGTCGCCCTGACCGACAAGGAGGGGAACGTCATCGTGTGGGAGTCCGCCGGCTCGGCCGGGTTCAAGGGCTCGCGCAAGTCGACTCCGTTCGCNNGAAGTGTTCGTCAAGGGGCCGGGCTCCGGCCGTGAGACGGCGATCCGCTCGCTGCAGGCGGCCGGGCTGGAGATTCTCGGAGTGAAGGACGTCTCGCCGCAGGCACACAACGGCGTCCGCCAGAAGAAGCGGAGGCGTGTGTAGTGGCTCGCGATCGTTCACCGAAGTGCAAGCAGTGCCGCCGGGAGGGCATCAAGCTCTTCCTCAAGGGCGAGCGCTGCCTGACCGAGAAGTGCGCCATCGAGCGCCGCTCGTATCCGCCGGGTGAGCATGGCCGCGGCCGCATCAAGCAGAGCGAGTACCTGTTGCAGCTGCGCGAGAAGCAGAAGGCGCGCCGCTACTACGGCCTCCTCGAGACGCAGTTCCGCACGTACTACGAGAAGGCGAACAAGCAGGGTGGCATCACGGGCGACAACCTGCTGCGCATGCTCGAGACTCGCCTCGACAACGTCGTCTACCGCCTCGGCTTCGCGGCGTCGCGCGCCCAGGCGCGCCAGCTTGTCCGCCACGGGCACTTCTCCGTGAACGGCCGCCGTGTGAACATCCCGAGCTACCAGGTCAAGCCCGACGACATGGTCTCCCTGAAGACCGGGTCCGGCGCGGAGCAGATCGTCCGCGACGCGACCGACCTGACCGCCGCCGTCGCCCCGTGGCTGCAGGCAGATCACGACGGGCTCAGCGGGACCGTCTTGAAGTGGCCGGAGCGTGCCGAGATCGACACCCCGGTTTCCGAACAGCTGATCGTCGAGCTCTACAGCAAGTAGCGCTCGCAAGAGAAAGGACACAAGTGGCAGTACGCGCGACAGATTTCCAGATGCCGAAGATCACGCACGAGGAAGTGAACGAGAACCGTGGTGTCTTCGTGATCGAGCCGCTCGATCGCGGCTTCGGCTACACGTTCGGCAACTCGCTGCGCCGTGTGCTGCTCTCCTCGCTGGAGGGCGCTGCGGTCACCTCGGTGAAGATCGAGGGCGTCGCGCACGAGTTCACGACGCTTCCGGGCGTCCGCGAGGACGTGACCGACATCATCCTGAACCTGAAGCAGCTCGTCTGCATCCTGCACGGCGAGTCGCCGGAGGTGGAGGTGCGCCTGACCAAGCGCGGTGAGGGCATCGTCACCGCCGCCGACATCGAGGCGCCCGCCGACCTCGAGATCCTCAACCCGGAGCTCGAGATCGCGAACCTCTCGTCGAAGGGCCGCCTCGAGGTGACGCTGACGATCGGCCGCGGACGCGGCTACGTGCCGGCCGAGGGCAACCGCGGCCAGGCGCACACGATCGGTGTCATCCCGGTCGACTCGATGTTCTCGCCGATCAACCGCGTCGCCTACGACGTGGAAGCGGCGCGCGTCGGGCAGCGCACCGACTACGACAAGCTCATCCTCGACGTCACCACGAACGGCTCGATCGATCCGAAGGACGCGATCGCGCAGGGCGCGGAAATCCTGATCCGCCAGCTGGCGATCTTCACCGACCTGGAGAAGATCGAGGGTTACGGCGAGTCGGCCACCGCGTCGTCCGACGGCGGCGGCGACTCGGCGGGCGTCTCGCTCGCGGGCGGGATGGAGAACTTCCCGATCGAGGAGCTCGAGCTCGGTGTCCGCTCGTACAACTGCCTCAAGCGCGTCGGCATCGAGACGATCGGCGATCTCGTCACCAAGTCGGAGTCGGAGCTCGCCGCGATCCCGAACTTCGGCAAGAAGTCGATCGAAGAGGTCAAGGAAACGCTGCAGCAGCACGGTCTCAACCTGCGCGGCGGCGGGAACGGCGCGGAGTAGCTTGCGTCACGCGCGCTCAGGAAAGAAGCTCGGCCGTGATTCGGCGCACCGCAAGGCGCTCTACTCGAACCTTGCGGGTGCGCTGATCGAGCACGGCCGGATCAAGACGACCGTCACCAAGGCGAAGGCCGTCAAGCCGATCGCCGAGCAGATGATCACGCTCGGCCGGCGCGGCGACCTGCACGCCCGCCGGCAGGCGACGGCGTTCCTGCGCTCGCGCGATGTGGTGCACAAGCTCTTCGCGGACGTCGCACCGCTCTTCAAGGATCGTCCGGGCGGCTACACGCGGATCGTGAAGATCGGCCCGCGCCAGGGCGACGCCGCCGAGATGGCCTACCTCGAGCTCGTCGACGAGGAGTACGTCGCGACCCAACGCGAAGAGCGCACGCCAGAGCCTGTTGCAGAGCCCGTTGCAGTGGTGGAGGAGCCGGAGCCGGCCGCGGAGGACGACTCAGCCGGCGGAGCCGATGAGAGCACCGACGACGGCGATGACAGCGCCGCCGACGACGAGATTCAGTAGCGACTTCGGGAAGCTCGTCTCGAAGAACTTCCAGCGGATCACCGCTAGGCCGACGAGCTCGAAGCCGACGACGATCGCCGCCGTCAGCACGGCCGCGTGGTAGTTCGGGATCAGGAACGGCAGCGTATGCAGGATCCCGCCCACGAACGTGCCGATGCCGGTGATTGAGCCGCGCGTGACGGGGCTGCCGCGCCCTGTGAGCTCACCGGTGTCCGAGAGGCCCTCGCTGTAGGCCATCGAGATTCCCGCGCCGATCGCGGTGGCGAGGCCCGCGATGAACGCGGCGTGCGGCCTGTGCGTGTAGAACGCGATGCCGAAGATGGGTGCGAGAGTCGAGAGCGAACCGTCGATCAGGCCGACCATCGCCGGCTGGACGCGCTGCAGGAGAAAATGGTGCTCATCGGACATCGAACCGTAGTATAACTGATAGCTGCCAAGTGACTAGAGCATCAGGCAAACCTTACAAGAACCGTCAGGCTTGCCTGACGTGAAGCTGAAGCTACAGATCGAGTATGACGGCACGGGCTTTCGCGGCTGGGCGAGGCAGCCCGGCGCGCGCACCATCGAGGGTGAGCTGCGGCGCGCGGTCGGCGAGCTGTACGGGACGTTCAACGAGCTGATCGTCGCCGGGCGCACCGATACGGGCGTGCACGCGCTCGCGAACGTCGTCTCGGTGGACGTGCTCGGCGGCCCGCCGGTCGACCGGGCCGTAGAGGCGCTGAACACGGTGCTGCCGGACGATGTCGCCGTCACGCGCGTCGAGGCGGCGGCCGACGGGTTCCACGCCCGCTTCGACGCGCGGTCGAGGTCGTATCGCTATCGCATCTGGCGCCGGCGGGTGCGCTCGGTGTTCGAGGCGAGGCGGTCGGTCTGGTGGCCGCGGGAGCTCGACCTGGCTGCATTGAACGCGAACGCGCAGTCGCTCGTGGGCGAGCACGACTTCCGTGCGTTCACGCCCACCGAGACGCAGCACCGCGGGTTCGCGCGAACGGTCGAGAGCGCGCAGTGGGTCGAGCTCAGCGAGGGCGTGGTCGCCTTCGAGATCACCGCCGACTCGTTCCTGCGCCACATGGTGCGCACGCTCGTCGGCTCGATGCTCGAGGGCCGCGACCTCGCCCCGCTGCTCGAGGGCCGCCCCCGCAGCGATGCGGGCGTCACGGCCCCACCGTACGGCCTCTACCTCACGCGCGTGTCCTATCGAGACACGCCGGGGTCTGACCCCGGCAGTTGAAGTCCGTCCCGCGAGGGCAGAGAATCGGCGGGTGCACACATGCCGCCACTGCGGGAACGGTGTTGAGAACAGGTTCCGCTACTGCCCCTGGTGCGCGTTGCCGCAGCGGCGCAAGCTCGTCGAGTTCTTCGCGCCGCATCCCGCCGTCGGCGGCGACCAGGCCAAGGCGCTGCGGGTCTCGCGCTACTTCGGCGACGAGGAGACCGTGCCCCAGGTTCGCTTCAGCATCTGGAACGTCGACTCGGCGGACGCGGCCGTCTCGCTGACCGAAGAGGAAGCGGCGAGGCTCGCCGGCTTCCTCGCGCCGCCACGCCGCCCGTTCCTCGAACAGCTGCGCGCCACCCTGCGAGGGTAGACCTCCTCGCTACGATCGGGCGCGTGCGCTTTCCGGTCGTCCTCTTCGATCTCGACGGCACCGTGATCGACTCCAGCGCGATCATCCTCGCCTCGATGCGGCACGCCGCCGAAACCGTCGTCGGCGGCGAGTGGACCGACCACGATCTGATGAAGGCCGTCGGCGGGCCGGGGCTCGAAGACCAGATGGTCGCCCTCGACCCGAACCGCGTCGACGAGCTCGTTCGCATCTACCGGGCGCACAACGAGCCGCTGCACGACACGCTCGAATACTGCGCCGGCATGGACGTCGTCCTCGCGGAGCTGAAGGAGCGCGGTCACCGCCTCGGGATCGTCACGGCGAAGCGCCGCATCACCGTCGAGCTCGCCTTCGCGCGGCTCCCGCTCGAGCACCTGTTCGAGACCGTCGTCGGCGGCGACGAGACGGAGAGGCACAAGCCCGATCCCGAGCCGCTGCTGCTCGCGCTCGACCGTCTTGGGGCGAGCTCGGGCGACGCCGCCTATGTCGGCGACTCGCCGTTCGACATGCAGGCGGCGAAAGCTGCGGGGCTGTATGCGATCGGCGTCAGCTGGGGACGCATCCACACCGCCGACAAGCTGACCGAGGCCGACGTGGTCGTCGATCGCCCGGAGGAGCTTCTTGAGCTCGTCTAGGGCCGCCGAGCTGCGCGACCTGCTCAACCGGTGGCTGCACGAGTATCACGTGCTCGACGAACCGTCGGTGGACGACGCCACGTACGACCGCGCCTACGACGAGCTCGTCGAGCTCGAACGCGAACATCCCGAGCTCGTCACGCCCGACTCGCCGACGCAGCGCGTGGGCGCGCCGGCCTCCGCCAAGTTCCAGAAGGTGCGGCACCTGACCGCGATGGGCTCGCTCGAGAAGGTGACGACGGACGAGGCGATCGAGAAATGGGCGGAAGACGTGCGCAAGCGCCTCGGCGAAGACGCGTCGGTTGCCTACGTCCTCGAGCCGAAGATCGACGGTCTCGCGATCAACCTCACCTACGAGAACGGCGTCTTCGCGCGCGGCGCGACGCGCGGCGACGGCGAGGTCGGCGAGGACGTGACCGTCAACCTGCGCACGATCCCCGCCATCCCGTTGCGCATGCTCGGCGGCGACGTGCCGCAGCTGATCGAGGTGCGCGGCGAGGTGTACATGCCGCTGTCGGGCTTTCGCGGGCTGAACGAGCGGCTCGTCGCCGAAGGGAAGAAGCCGACACCGAACCCGCGCAACGCNNTGCGCCAGAAGGACCCGTCGATCACCGCGCAGCGTCCGCTCTCGTTCTGGGCCTACGGCGTCGGTGCGCACGAGGGCGCAGAGCTCACGTCGCACTGGCAGACGCTGCAGTGGCTCCGCGAGCACGGCTACCCGATCAACCCGTTCGTCGAGCGCCTCGAGACGGTCGAGGAGGTCGCCGAGCGCTGCCGCACGTGGGAGCGTCGCCGCACCGAGCTCGACTACCAGATCGACGGGATCGTGATCAAGGTCGACGACTACGCGCAGCAACAGCGTCTCGGCGCGCTTCATCAACGGCCGCGCTGGGCGCGGGCGTTCAAGTGGGCGCCGATGACCGCGAAGACGCGACTGGACAAGATCATGATCCGCGTCGGCCGCACCGGCGCGCTCAACCCGTGGGCGCTGCTCGAGCCTGTCGAGGTGGGCGGCGTCACCATCTCCCGCGCGACGCTGCACAACGAGGAGGACATCAACCGCAAGGACATCCGCCAAGGCGACGACGTGATCGTCCAGCGCGCGGGCGACGTGATCCCGCAGATCGTCGGTCCCGCCGGCCCGCACAAGAAGGGCACGAAGCCCTTCAAGATGCCGACGCACTGTCCGCTCTGCGGCACCGAGATCGTCAAGCCTGAGGGCGAGGTGATGCACCGCTGCCCGAACCGCGCCTGCCCCTCGCGCGGGCTGGAGTCGCTGATCAACTGGGTGCAGGGCGCCGCCGACATCGACGGCGTCGGCGAGCAGCTCGTGCGCCGTCTGTGGGAGCTCGGCCTCGTTCGCTCGCTGCCGGAGCTCTACCGGCTCACGAAGGAGCAGCTGCTCGAGCTCGACGGCTTCGGCGAGACGTCGGCAACAAACGCGATCAACTCGATCGANNGAGATCATGGAGTGCGAGGGCATCGGTCCCGAGCGCGCCGAGGCGATCGCGGAGTGGTTCGCCGACGAGGACAACCAGAAGCTCGTCGCCGAGCTGCGCGCGCTCGGCCTGCGCTTCGAGGCGGGCGAGGAGGACCGACCGGTCGAGGGACCGCTCACGGGCAAGCAGTACGTCGTCACGGGAACGCTCGAGTCGTTCTCGCGCGAGCAGGCGCGTGACGCGCTGGAGGCGCTCGGCGCGAAGGTCTCCGACAACGTGTCGAAGAAGACGACCGGCGTGATCGTCGGCGAGAGCCCGGGCTCGAAGGCGGCGAAGGCCGAGCAGGCGGGCGTGCCGCTGCTCAGCGAAGAGGACCTGAAGACGTTGATAGGAGAACCCTAGGGCGCTGAGGCGAGCGCGCTCGCAAAGCGGTCCTGCGCCTTCTCCGCCGAGCGTGTCGCGACGGGACTGCCGTTCTGGAGCACCGCGAAGGCAAAGCGGCTGTCGGCGTACCCGGAGAGCGCCGACGCCTCGTCGGTCGTTCCGGTCTTGGCGCGCACCGCGCCGCGTGCCGGCCGGCGCTCCATGCGGTCCTCGAGGGTGCCGTTGACACCGGCCACGGGCAGGGCGGCCCAGAACGGCTGGTGCAGATCCGGGTCGTCCCACATGTTGACGAGGAGCGCCGAGAGCGCGCGCGCGGTCAGCCGGTCCTCGAGCGAGAGGCCCGAGCCGTCCACGATGCGCACGCCCGTGAGCGGGATGCCCGCCGCGTCGAGGTCGCGCCGCACGATCGCGACGCCCGCGGCGGTGGTGCCACCGCCGCCGACCTCGGCGCCGAGGTCCTTCGCGATCAGCTCGGCGGTGAAGTTGTCGCTCTCGCGGTCCATCTCCTGCAGCACGTCGGGCAACGGCTCCGATTCGACCTGCGCGAGCGCGAGTGCACCTGCAGGCGCGCGCCCCAGGCCGGCCGCGCCGCTCGAGACGCCGTGCTTGCGCAGCAGTTGCCGGAGCCGGCCGGCCGCTGCGAGCGCAGGCTGCAGCGCGACGTGCCCGTCGTAGACCGCACGGTCGACCACGAGCGCCGAGAGCGGCGGGCACTCGTTGATGAAGAAGCCGGCTTTCCATCCCGGCGCCGTCCGGCGCGCGTCGAACCACGACTCGTCGCCGAGCACGCGGCCGGTGATCCGCGTGATCCCCTCGTCCGCGATCTGCGTGGCGAGCCGCTCGACCTGCAGCGAGGTCAGCGTGGGATCGCCGAAGCCCTTCAGGAAGAGATCGCCGTGCCAGGTCGCGCCGTCCTGGTAGCCGCGGCCGAACACCTCGGTGCGGAAGCGATAGGTGACGCCGAGCTCGTGCAGGGCCGCGAACGTGGTCGTCAGCTTCTCGTTCGACGCCGGTGCGAGCGGCAGGTCGGGATTACGGGCGAAGAGCAGCTTGCCGGTGCCGAGGTCGACCGCGACGGCCGCGGACGCGTCCTTGGCGTAGCCCGGGACGGCGAGCGCCTGCGCGAGGCGCGCCGTGAGTGGCATTGTCGCTGCCCGGCCGGCCGAAGCAGGTGCCACGGCCACGAAGAGCGCGACGGCTGCAAGACCCCTCCGCACGCGCGTCATTGTGACCGACGCCGCGGCGGCCTGGGCCTCGCACGGCGCGGGAATGGGCCGCCCGGCCCTTGCTGCGGTGGTGCCTTGTCCGGAGAATCGGGAGAGGTAACGGCATGACCGACGTCCTCGACCGGATCTCCGCGCTGCTTGGCGCCTCGACGCGTGACCTCGATCAGATCGAGCGGACGCTGACCGACGGCTACGCGTGCGCACTCACGCTCGAGGCCGAGCGCTGGCGGCTCGAGAAGCGCGTGCTCGCGTTGAGCCAGGGCATCGAGACCGGCGACACCGCGGGCAAGGCACGCGAGCTCGCCGACGTCGCGAGACGGTTCGAATCAAACGGGGGCGACCTGACGAAGCTGCGCGCGCTGCTCTCCGAGTTGCGCCGGCACGCGGACGACGTCCGCGTTGCCAGTCTCTCGTAGGAGGGATTGGCGAAACACCACGTTGAGCCTCCGGGCCGCGCTG
>PLDP01000027.1 GCA_003136795.1 Actinomycetota bacterium | reverse complement strand
AGCGGATAGCGAATCGTCGAGAGCGTGTCGTCCACGTCATGGTGCTCGAGCTCGAGGTCCGAAAGCGATGTCTCGTGATGCGGGCACCAGTTGATGATGCGGTTCGCCCGGTAGATCCAGCCGCGGCGATAGAGGTGCACGAAGAAACGCATCACCGCGCGGATGTACTCGTCGTCCATCGTGAACCGCGTGCGCCGGTAGTCGAGCGACGCGCCCATGCGACGGAACTGAACGAGGATCCTGCCGCCGTATTCGTGCAGCCAGGCCCACACGCGCTCGTCGAACGCCTCACGACCGATCTCCTGCCGTGACGTGCCCTCGCTGAGGAGCACGTTCTCGACGACATTCTGGGTCGCAATGCCGGCGTGGTCGTAACCGGGCTGGAAAAGCGTGTTGTAGCCCTGCATGCGCTTCATGCGGATGACGGTGTCGCCGATCGCGAGCTGCAACGCGTGACCCGTGTGCAGCTCGCCCGTCACGTTGGGCGGCGGGTGCGCGTCGACGTAAGGCGTCCGCGAGGGATCCGGGTCGGCGTTGTAGAGGCCCTCGGCCTCCCACGTCTCTTGCCAGCGCTCCTCAACGCCACGAGGCTCGTATCTGGGCAACATCTCGCTCACGGCCGGCCCATGCTACGCGTGCGAGGGATCAGGTCAGGCGCCAGGATTTCCCACGCCGTTGTTCAAGGTCACCGTCGTCTATCTTGCACTCGCGTAGCCCTGCATGCCGCGCGGGCTCGCGGCTGCATGGAGCTGATCCCCCTCGCGCGCGACCGCGCTGACGCGGCCGAGCTCCCAGGGGCCGGTCACGGTGACGTCGTGCCCGCGGCGGCGCAGCTCGGCGATCGCCTCGTCGCCAAGGCGCGACTCGACCGCGAGCGAGCGGGCTGCGAAGCCGCGCGGGTAGAACGACGAGATCAGGTGGTCGGTGTGCCACTCGGGCGCGTCGATCGCCTCCTGCAGGCCGAGCCCGCGGTCGACGTGCCGCACGAGGACGTGCAGTGCCCACTGCTCCTGCTGGTCGCCGCCGGGAGTGCCATAGGCAAGCCACGGCTCGCCGTCGCGCAGCACGAGGCCCGGCGAGAGCGTCGTGCGCGGCCGCTTGCGCGGCGCGAGCGACGACGGCAGGCCTTCCTCGAGCCAGAACATCTGCGCGCGGGTGCCAAGCGGCCAGCCGAGCGCCGGGATCGTCGGCGAGCTCTGCAGCCANNCTCGCCGCTCGCCTCGTCGCCGATCAGCGCGCGGCGCTCGTCGGCGTACTCCCTGGACAGCAAGTGATGTAGCTGTACATCTACGTCGCCGTAGTTCGCGTCCCTGTCTGCAAAAGCCAGCTTCGCGGCCTCGGTCATCACGTGCACGAGCTCCGCCTCGCCGAGCGACGCGACGTCGAAGCCTTCGAGCAGGCGCAGTTGCTGAAGCCCGGCCGGACCCTGCCCCCACGCTGCCGTCTTGCACACCGTCAGCCCGCGGTAGTCGACCGTCGCGGGCGGCTCGAGCGTCGCGCGCCACGAAGCCATGTCTTCGCCGGTCAGGAAGCCGCCGTACTCGCACGAGCAGCGATCGATCTCGTCGGCGACGAAGCCTTCGTAGTAGACGCGCCGCGCGCCCTCGACCGTCCCGCCCGACTCGTCGAGCAGCCGCCGCCACGTCGCCGCGAGCTGCGGATTGCGATGGAGCGAGCCGGGACGGGGCGCCGGCAGATAGAGCGCGGCCGACCCCGGCCACTCGCGCAGCAGAGGCTCGGCCCGCTCGATCGTCGCGGTGATTCCCGCCACGACCGGGTAGCCCTGCTCGGCATAACCGATCGCGTAGTCGAGCACCTCGTCGAGCGTCCACGTCCCGAACTGCTCGAGGAGCAACAGCCAGCCGCCGAACGAGCCGGGCACGCACGCCGCCTCGACCCCGGTGCCAGGCACCAGGACATGGCCGCGGGAGCGGAACGCGTCGATCGTGGCGGCTGCCGGCGAGACGCCCTGCGCGCAGAGGACGAGCGGCTTGCCGACCTCGGCCGCCCAGAAGACAACCGGGAGGTCGCCGCCCGGGCCGTTCAGGTGCGGTTCGACGACCTGCAACACGAACCCGGCCGCGCACGCCGCGTCGAACGCGTTCCCGCCACGCTCGAGCACCGCCATTCCCGTCTGCGTCGCGAGCCAGTGCGTCGACGCGACGGCGCCGAACGTCCCACGCAGCTCGGGGCGCGTGGTGAAGCTCAGGTGCGGGCCCAGTCGGAGCTGACGTGCTCGAGGATCGTCGTCAGCAACTCGAACGAATGCATGACGTGCTCGTGCGCGAGCTCGCGCGCACCGGCGACGGAGCCCGCGGCAAGCGCCGAGCGAATCGCGCGGTGCTCGGCCTGGTTGCGCTCGTAGAGGCGCTCGAGCTCGTCGTCGACCGGCGCCCACACCGTCGGCCCCGAGAACGTGCGCCGCGCGCCCTTTGCCACCGACTCGATGTACGGCACGTCTGCGAGCCGGTAGATCACGTCGTGGAACGCGTGGTTGGCGCGCATCCAGTCCGACATCAGCGAGCGCCGGCTCCCACCGGGCTCGTGTGAGCGGACTTCCTTCGTCAGGCGCGCGAACCGCTTCTCGCACTCCTCGAGCTCGACAAGCGCCTCGGGCGTCCACTTGCGCGCGGCGATCTCGGTGACGAGCGCCTCCAGCTCTGCGCGGACGAGGAACGCCTCACGCAGGTCGTCGAACGAGAGTGTGCGCACCCGGACGCCCTTGTTCGGCTCGAACGAGACGAGGCCGAGCGCCGCAAGGCGGCGCAGCGCTTCCCGCACCGGCGTGCGCGAGACGCCGAAGCGCTCGGAGAGCTGCTCCTGGCGCAGCACCGATCCCGGGGCGAGCTCCCCGGAGACGATCGCCTCCTCGATCACNNGACGGTCAGGAAGTCCTGCAACGGCACCGAGAGGGCGACGTCCGCGAACACCTCCTTGGCGGCGTCGGCAGCGTCGACCGCGGCGATCTCGGCCCGGACGCGCGCCTCGTCGAAGCGGCCGGCCCGCACCCACGACCACACCTGGGCGCGCGAGATCTCGGCCGTGGCGGCGTCCTCCATCAGGTTGTCGATGGCGGCAGCGCCCACGCCCTGCAGCCACGCGTCCAGGTATCGGACACCGACGCTGACGTTCACGCGCAGTCCTTCATCCGTGATCTCGCCGCCGGGGACCTCGAAGTCGACGAGCTCCTCCTCGCTGACGTGCACATCCGCGCGCTTGCGCTCGACCTGGTTCGGGCGGTCGCCCAGCACGGCGTCGAACTCCGCCATCGCCACGGGCACGAGGTCGGGATGCGCGACCCAGGTGCCGTCGAAGCCGGCTCCTGCCTCACGCCGCTTGTCCTCGGTCACCTTCGCCAGCGCGATCGCATTCACCTCGGCATCGCGGCGCGATGGGATGAACGCCGCCATGCCGCCGATCGCGTGCGCCTCGCGGTCGTGGCAGGTCTTGACGAGCAACTCGGAGTACGCACGCATGAACGGCACCGTCATCGTCACCTGCGCGCGGTCCGGCAGCACGGCGCCCATCTTCTTGATGCAGCTGAAGATGTAGTCCCAGCGGCCGGCGTTGAGCGCGCACGAGTGGTCGCGCAGCTCGTAGAGGATCGCGTCCATCTCGTACGCCGCCAAGATCGTCTCGATCAGCACGGTGCACTTGATCGACCCGTGCGGCAGATCGAGCTCCGCCTCCGCGAGCGCGAACGCCCGCGCCCAGAGCCGCGCCTCTTCGTGCGACTCGAGCTTCGGCAAGTAGAAGTACGGGCCCGTGCCGCGGTCGAGCTGCTCGCGCGCGTTGTTGAACACGACGAGCCCGAAGTCGAAGAGCGAGCCGCTGATCGGGGCGCCGTCGACTTCGTGGTGGCGTTCGAGGAGGTGCCAGCCGCGCGGACGGATCATCAGCGTCGCCGTTTCGTCGTTCAGCCGGTAGCTCTTCTCACCGGTATCGAGCTCGATCGTCCGGCGCACCGCGTCGTGGACGTTGCGCTGCCCTTCGCGCACGTTGTCCCACGTTGGCGAGTTGGCGTCCTCGAAGTCCCCCATGAACACCTTCGCGCCCGAGTTGAGCGCGTTGATCATCATCTTGCGGTCGACCGGACCGGTGATCTCGACCCGACGGTCCTGCAGGTCGGCGGGCGCCGGCGAGACGGTGAAGTCCTCCGGCGCCCGCACGAACCGCGGCTGCTTTCCCCGTCGTGCGTCCCGGGCCGCGAGCAGGCGCTCGCGTTCGGGATTCAGCTCGCGGTGGAGACGCTCGACGAACTCGAGCGCCTCCCGCGAAAGCACATCCGTTTGCTTTATGCGAATTGCGCTTCCTCCGTCGAGCCGTGGAGCGCCAACGTGGACGAGTCCTTCGACACTGCCTGCATCACCTTGTCGAAGTATCCCGCACCGACCTCGCGCTGGTGCTTGGTGGCCGTGTAGCCGTCCGGCTCGAGGGAGAACTCACGCTCCTGAAGGTCGACGTAGGCGCTCATCCCGCGGTCGCGATAACCGCGGGCGAGCTCGAACATGCCGGCGTTCAGCGAATGGAAGCCGGCGAGGGTGATGAACTGGAAGCCGTAGCCCCACTCGCCGAGCTGCTGCTGGAAGCCGGCGATCTCTTCATCCGAGAGCGCCTTGCGCCAGTTGAACGATGGCGAACAGTTGTAGGCGAGGAGCTTGCCCGGATGCTTCTCGTGGATCGCCTGCGCGAACTCGCGCGCCTGGCCGAGGTCGGGCGTCGACGTCTCGAACCAGAGGACGTCCGCATAGGGCGCGTAGGCGAGTGACCGTGCGATCGCCGCTTCGAGCCCGTCGGTGACGTGGAAGAAACCCTCGCTCGTGCGCGAGCCGGTGACGAACGCGGCGTCCTGCTCGTCGATGTCCGAGGTGAGGAGCGTCGCGCTCAGCGCATCCGTGCGCGCGACGAGCACGGTCGGCACGTTGAGCACGTCGGCTGCAAGCCGCGCGGCGGTGAGCGTGCGGATGAACTGCGAGGTCGGCACGAGCACCTTCCCACCGAGATGCCCGCACTTCTTCTCCGCTGCGAGCTGATCCTCGAAGTGGACGCCGGCGGCCCCCGCTTCGATCATCCCGCGCATCAGCTCATACGCGTTGAGCGCGCCGCCGAAGCCGGCCTCGGCGTCGGCGACGATCGGTGCCAGCCAGTCCGTGCCGTTGTGGCCTTCCGACCAGTCGATCTGGTCGGCGCGCAGCAGGGCGTTGTTCAGGCGGCGCACGACCTGCGGCACCGAGTTCGCCGGGTANNTCCGGCACGACGGATCCCCGCAGGCGGACGACGTCCTCGGCGCTGTAGCTGCGGGTGATCCCGGCCCAGCGCTCGTCCTGCGCCCATTGCGCTTCAAGCTGTCTGGTCTGTTCTTGGATCCGAGTTTCGATGGTCATGGGGAATCTCCCGAGGTGGCTGACGATCTTTTGGATCCTAAATGAGCGGGCGTTGACTGTCAATTGTCAGAATTACTGCCAAATGACTGTTTACTTTGGATCCCAGATGCGATACGCTCTGGATCCGAAAGGAGCCAAACGATGGTAGAAGCCACGATCAAGATCAGCGAGCAGGCCGCCGAGGAGCACGCACCGAAGCCGCAGTGGGAACTGGCCGAGTGCACGTGCCCGGAGTACTGCGAGCGCGACCACGAACTCGACTAGAGCTAGCGGGCGGTCCAGCCGAGGTCGATCGGCACCGGTACGCCGGTGATGCCGCGGCCCCCCGGCCCGAGCAGGAACGCGACGACGTCGGCGACCTCCGAAGGCTCGAGCAGCCGCTTCACCGCCTGCCGTTCGAGGATTACGTCCTCGAGCACCCGCGCAGCCTCGACGCCGTGCGCACGCGCCTGATCGGCGATCTGCGCTTCGACGAGCGGCGTCCTCACGTAGGCAGGACACACGGCGGTCGCGCTGATCCCCACGCCTGCGCCTTCGAGCGCGAGCGTCTTGACGAGGCCAAGCACGCCGTGCTTGGCCGAGACATAGCCGGCCTTGAACGGCGACGCGGTGAGCGCGTGCGCGGAGGCGATCACACAGATGCGCCCGTCGCCCGACGTCGCGAGCGATTCCCACGCATAGCGCGCGAGCAGGAACGGTGACGTGAGCAGCAGGGCGATCAGCCGGTCCCACTGCTCCTCCGGGAAATCCCAGACGGGCGCGACGTGCTGGAAGCCTGCGTTCGGCACAATCGCGTCGAGCCGGCCGAAGCGTTCGATCGCCTGATCCACGACGAGCTTGTTCCCCTCCCGCCTCGTCAGGTCCGCGTCTTCAAGGTCGACACCGTGCACGGCCCAGCCGTCTGCCTCGAGCCGCACAACGATCGCGGCGCCGATCCCGCCGCGCGCGCCCGTGACAAGGGCGGCACGCTGCTCGGTCATGCGTAGTGGCGGAAGACGACTTCGGCGACGCACACAGGCTTCTCTCCGCCCTCGCGCTCGACTGTCGCCATCATCGTTACCTGCCCGCCGCCTTCGATCTCCTCGACGTTCACGACCTCGAACGTGCCGCGCAGGCGCGAGCCGACGGGCACCGGCGACGGGAAGCGGACGCGGTTCAAGCCGTAGTTGATGCCCATGCGACCCTGCCGCGGCACGACCTCGTACGACATCACCGGGATCAGCGAGAGCGTCAGGTACCCGTGGCCGATCGTCGTTCCGAAAGGTCCTTCCTTGGCGCGCTCGGGATCGACGTGGATCCACTGGTGGTCGCCGGTCGCCTCGGCGAAGGCGTCGATCTTCTCTTGCGGGACCTCGATCCAGCTCGACGGCCCGAACACATCGCCGGTCTTCACGCGATCGCCCCCCAGCGCACGACCGTCGCGGCCCAGGTGTAGCCGGTGCCGGCCGAGAGCAGCAGCACAGCGTCGCCGTCGAGCACGCGGCCGTCGCGCACGGCGCGGTCGAGCCCGAGCAGCGGATCCACGCCGCTCATATGGCCGGTGTCGTCGAGGTACACGGCCTGATCTTCGCGCATTCCGAGCTCCGAGAGCAATGCCCTGAACATCGAGCGCTTGGTGTGCAGGGGGCAGACGAAGGCGAGGTCGGCCAACGTGAGACCCGAGCGCTCGACGGCGCCGCGCGCTGCCGCGACGAAATTCGGCAGCGATTCCTGGTCGAGGCCGCCCTTCATCTCGGCCGGGTCCTGAACGTCGAGGCAGCGATACCCGTCGGGATCGACCGAGCCACCGCCGGCGATCTTCACCTGCAGCGAATACGCCCCGTTCGTGATGGCGTGTGCGCCGAGCACCTCGTTGCGCTCGGCGTCACCCACGAGCAGGCCAGCGACGGCACCGTCGCCGAAGTTGAACATGAAGCGCGATTTCTCGTTGCTGTAGTCGAGCAAGTACGACTCGCGGCAGGCGGCAACGACGAGCACGTTCTTGAGCTCGGCCTCAGCGCGCAAGAGATCACGGGCGACACGCAGCGCCATCGGCGTGCCGTGCGAGACATTGTCGTACTCGACCGCGAAGGCGTTCGTCGCACCGACGCGATAGGCGATGTGGGGCGCCGCCTGCCAGACGGAGTAGTCGCGCCACATCGAGCCGTAGTACATGACGACGTCGATGTCCTTCGGATCAAAGCCGGTCTCGTCGAGCAGCCGCTCGATCGCGCGCACGGAGAGATCGCTCACGTGCTCGTCGGACGCCGCGATGTGTTTTCCGCGCAGCCCGAACTTCTCGACGATCACCTGCTCCGGGATCCCGGAACGATCCGCAACTTCCGCAGCTGTCATCCACCGCTCCGGCAAGTACGAAGCGGTCGCAAGCAGACCAACATGCCTCATACCCGCTCCGGCGCCGGCCAAGCCGGCACCTGCGCTCCCTGATCGCCTCCGTCGAGCCTACGGCTCATACCGGTTTAGCCTCGAGGATGCAGCGAATGATCCGCTCGAGCTCGTTGGAGACACGACTCGGAATCGGAGCGCCGTCGCCCCAGAGGATCCAGCGCATGCCGACGAGCTCGCCGAGCCCCATTAGTGCATATGCGGTCACCTCGGCGTCGATGGGGCCGATCTCGCCGGATTCCATCGCCTTCTCGAGCGCCGTCACGTAACCCTCGGCAACGCGGTCGTAGTGATAACGCAGCATTTCCGGGGCGACGAACTCCGACTGCCGGATGATGCGGTAGAGCGCCGGGTGCTCGGAGGTGAAGCGGAAGTACGCGTGGAAGCCGAGGATCTCGGACTCGAGCCGCGTCGTGCCGCCCGCCGCGCCCTCGCTCATCGCGTGGCGGATGCGGCGGTTCAGGTCGCGCATCAGCTCGACGAAGATCGCCTTCTTCGAGTCGAAGTAGAGATAGAACGTGCCGGTCGCGACACCGGCCGCGTCCGCGACCTTGACGACCGACGCCTCGGGGAAGCCAAGCTCGCCGAACACCCGCTCGGCGGCGTCGAGCAAGCGGCGGCGCGTGTCGAGCCCGCGCTTCGAGAGCGGCCGGCCGTCGACGTTGGTCACGACTACGTCAGTCACCCGTACACCAACTCTGACTTCTGGACCTTGCCCATCGAGTTGCGCGGAAGCTCGTCGACGAACGTGAACGACTTCGGCACCTTGAAGCGCGCGAGCTGCGCGAGGCAATGCTCGCGCAGCTCGTCCTCGGAGACGGGAGACTCGGCGACGACGAACGCGGCGCAGACCTCGCCCCACTTCTCGTCGGGCACACCGACCACCGCGGCGTCCGCAACCGCGGGGTGCTCGTGCAGCACGGACTCGATCTCGGCCGGATAGACGTTCTCGCCGCCCGAGACGACCATGTCCTTGAGCCGGCCGCGAATGCGGTAGTTGCCTTCGTCGTCTCGCTCGGCCATGTCGCCGGTCAACAGCCAGCCGTCGCGGAAAGCGCTCGCCGTCGCCTCCTCGTTGCGCCAGTAGCCCGGGAAGACGTTCGGGCCGCGCACGAGCAGCTCCCCCTCGTCGGAGAGGTCGCACGTGACGTAGGGATACGGCTTGCCGGCGTAGCCGGCCTTGCGACGCGCGTCCTCCGGCGGCAGGCAGAGCACGTTCGGCGCGGCCTCCGTCAGCCCATAGCCCTGCACGATGTCGACGCCGCGCGCGGCCCACATATCGAGGAGCGCAACCGGCATCGGCGCACCGCCGACGACGACGAGCCGGAGCGAGCTGAGATCTGTGCCCGCGAACCGCGGCTCCTGCGACATGAAGAGGTAGTTCGCGGGCACACCCATCAGCGAGGTGATGCGTTCGCGCTCGATCAACTCGAGCGCGCGGGCCGGATCGAAGCCGCGCTCGAGCACGATCTTCGCGCCCTTCCACCACGCGAGGATCGACTGCACGTTCCACCCGCCGCAATGGAACTGCGGCAGCACCTGCAGGACGACGTCGTCGGGCCTGATCCCCGTCGCAAGGTCGAAGGAGAGGTTGGTCCAGAAGCAGTTCGCGTGCGTGAGCAGCGCGCCCTTCGGCTTGCCCGTCGTCCCGGAGGTGTAAATCAGCAGGAGCGGGTCTTCGTCAGAAACACCCGGACCTGGTTCGCTCTGCGAACCAGGTCCGAGAGTCGGCGCTGGCCGCACGCTTGCGAGCTCGAGCGCGGCCTCACCGAGCTCGCGATGCTCGTCCTCGATCAGGAACACGGCGGGATCCGCGTCGTCGAGCTGGTAGGCGACCTCCGCCGGCGCGAGGCGCCACGAGATCGGATGCAGGATCGCGCCCGCCTTCGCGCACGCGAACATCAGCGCGACGTGCTCGCCGGAGTTGCCGGTGAGGGTCGAGACGCGGTCGCCGTGCGAGAGGCCGCACGCGAGCTCGTCGGAGCGCGCGTCGAGCTCGGCGTAGGTCCACGTGCGCCCGCCTTCGTCGATCGCGATCCGGCCCGGGGTGATCCGGGCGCGATCGCGAATGATCATGTCGATCGTCTGCTGGCTCATTTGAGGAACTCGTTGATGATCCTGACGGACTCGTCCGGCTGCTCCCAGAAGAAGAGGTGGCCGGTGCCGCCGAGGAGCTCGACCCGCGCGCCTGGGATCCGCGTGGCGAGCACCTCCGCGTTGCGATGGTCGACGACGTTGTCGGCCGTGCCGCCGAGAACGAGCGTCGGGGCGGCGATCTCTCCTTCGACGCCCTGGAAGCCGATGCCTGCAGCAGCCTGCGCCTGCCAGCCGGCCGGATCGGGCGGGTTCGCGACTCGCCGAGCGAAGAGCTCGTCGACGAGCCCGGCCGGCGGATCCTCGCCGAGCGCGTTCTCGACGAAGCGCCGCAGCGCGACTTCGGGGGCAAGCGTCTGCGCTTCGGCGAACAACTGCACGGTCACCTCGGGCATCGGCACGGTGCTCGGCCCTCCCGGCGTCGTGCAGCAAAGCACGAGCTTGTCCACGCGTTCCGGCGCGGCGACGGCAAGCTCCTGCGCGATCATCCCGCCGAGGCTCGCCCCCAGCACATGCGCGCGATCGATGCCTGCCTCGTCGAGAACCTGCAGCGCATCGCCGGCCATCTGCGCTGCCGTGTACGGCCCCTCCGGCTTGTCGGACTCGCCGATGCCCCGGTTGTCGAACGACACGACCCGATGCCGCGCGGCGAGGCCGGGCACGATCGGCTCCCAGCCCCACCGGCCGTAGCCGAGGCCCTGGATGAGCAGAAGCGGAGCCCCTTCGCCCACTGACTCCCACTTGATGTTCATGCAGCCTCCTCCTGTGGTCGGCGCAGCGCCGTCTGCAGCCGGGCGCGAACGTGCCCGATCCGCGTCAGACCGCCGGGGACGAAGAACACAACCAGGATGAACAGGACGCCGAGCACGAAGAGCGGCTGTTGCAGCGGTGTGCGCAGGATCGATGGCAGCACGGAGATGGCGTGGGACGACGAAAGGTCGCCGAGCCTCTGATTGGCGTAGGTGTAGAGGATGCCGCCGATCATCGCGCCCCAGCGCGAGCCGGTCCCGCCGATCACGACCATCAAGAGCAGTGTCAGCGTGAAGCTCGCGGTTGTCACGTCGGTGTTCGCCCC
>PLDP01000208.1 GCA_003136795.1 Actinomycetota bacterium | reverse complement strand
GTCACCAACTGGGCGGCGGAGCGCGTGATGCCGGACGACTTCCGCGAGGACCCGACGCTGCTCGTCGGGGAGATGCTCTACCCGTGGGTCTTCGAGGAGTACCGGGCGCTTGCGCCGCTGCGCGACGCGGCCGAGATCCTGGCGCGGCACGAATGGCCGGCGCTCTACGAGCCCGACGTGCTCGCGGACAACGAGGTGCCGGCGGCCGCGGCGATCTGGGTGCACGACATGTACGTGCCGCGCGTGTTCTCCGAGGATACTGCGGGCCGGATCAAGGGTCTTCGCCCGTGGATCACGAACGAATACGAACACGACGGGCTGCGCCAGGACGCCGACCGCGTGCTGGGTCGCCTGATCGATCTCGCGAACGGCCGCGACTAGGCCTTAGACCCGTTTTTCCTAGGCGCTCTGCTCGGTGCGGTTGCATGGGCCAGCGTCCTTACGCCCGGAGGGCGTCGCCGGCTAGAGGAGGATCTCGGCTGCCGTTTCGAACGTGCAGCCGGAGCGGGTGAGCTCCACGGCCCGGTGTAGATCGGCCTCAGAGTGCGCGAGCTTCTCGGCGAGCGGCAGCGGATAGCCGGCCTCGATCAGCACGTGGAGCCGCCAGGACTCCACCTTTTCGCGCTCCGACTGTGGTTGTTCAATCGTCTGGGGCATGGTGTGCGGGTTTTCGCTCTCTCCTAGACGAACCCTGCCTCTGGAAGTTGGAGGTCTAAACAGAACCATTACGCACGAGCGGCGAGCTCATCCAGCCTACGGCCCAGCTCGTGCAAACGGGCTTCGAGCACGGCGCGCTCCGACTCGGCATCGGTCGCAATTTCGTGCAAACGCTCGCGGAGGCTGGATTCCACCTGGTGTGAACGATCCTCGAGCGACTTCAGGGCGTCGTCGCGCTGGCGCTCGAGCGCGGCCCTGAGGCGGGCGAGCCGCTCCTCGACCCGGGTCGCCGCCGCATCGCTCACGTGGTTGAGCCGCTCGGTCAGCACGCCCTCCGCCTCGCGGGCAAACCGCTCGACGGCCAGGTCGAGCTCACGGCTGAGCCGCCGTGCGGCCTCCTCGCGGGCGCTGCGAATCGTCGTGTCGAATTGCGCCGACGCCGCCTCGGTGTAGCGCGCCGTCTCCCGCGCGATGATGCGCTGGAGTTGCTCGACCTGCCTGCGCTCGATGTCGCCGAGCGCGAGTTGAATGCGTTGCGTCGCTTCGTTGCCTTCGCGTTCGACGAGTTCTTGCAGATCGCGTTCGCGCTTGCGCAGCCGGTCCGCCACTTCGTGCAACGCGCGCCGCCGTTCGGCCGCGTGCTGTTCGAGCTCCGTGTTCGCCTGTTGCATCACTTCCTGTCCCGCGCTCGTGAGCTCGGCGCGCAGTCGTGTCACGAGCTGTCGCTGCTCCTCGACGGAGGTCTGCAGCCGTTCAGCGTCTTTGCCGATCTTCGCGTCCGCCTCCGTCATCAGTGCCTGCTGGCGCGCCTCGACGCGCTTCAAATCGTCCCCGAGGCTCTCCTGCAGCTTCCCGACGTCGCTCGTCCACTCGGCGAGCCGCTGTTCGACGGCTGTTTGCCCTGCGAGGAGCTGCTCGCTGAGTCGCTCGGTGGCGTCGCGCTCGCGCTCGGCAACGTCACGTCGCCGTTCCTCCGTGATGCGGCGCTCTTCCTCGGCGAGGAGCGACAGGGAGTCGGCGCGCAGCCGGGCGAGCGTGCGCTCGAGCTCCTCAGCACGTTGGGCGAGCTCAACCGCGATCACCTCGTCGAATGCGCTCTTGCCGTGCTCGATCTCACGTTCGAGCAGCCGCTGATGCGAGCGAACCTTGACCAGCACGAACAGACTCGCGAGGAGCGCGAGCACGGCAACGCACGCTGCTGCAACGGTGACGGTGGCTGCGGGAGTCACGCCTTCATCGTAGGCGCGCCGCCACGAGAGCGACGGCGATCAATGCGGAAGCCCAGACAAGGAGACGCAACGCACGCTCGAGCGACTCCGTGCCGGCCGTCGTCGACCGCTCACGCCGCGCTTGGCGCACGGGAGTCGAGAGCGCCCGCTGGGCGAGACTGAGCACGAACGCATACGCCGCGGCGGCGACCGCCTCGGCCCGGATCGTTTGGGCCTCGACGAAGAACCCGGTCAGCGCGGGAAACGCGCCCCAGCAGAGCGCGAAGCCCCAGTCCGTGTGCAGCGCCAGCTCGAGGTTGTAGGCCGGGACGAGCACCGCGCCGACGGCGACGAACGCGAGGAGCCCCCAGCCCCACGCGGCCGCGGCGCCGATCCCGATCGCGACGGCCGCGCCGAGGCTCGCGATCGCGATCACGACGAGCACGACGCTCGGGATTTGCGTTCGCAACGGCCGGGCCTGCAGCTCGTCGAGTGCATGCGCGGCGACGCCCATCGCGAGGAAGAACGCCGCCATGCCCCACAGCATCCGGTCGAGGTGGAAGTGCGGCGCGAGCGCCGCGCCGACCGCGACGTACGAGAGATGCCAGAGCGTGTACGGCGGATGCAGCAGCGTCACGTAGTCGCGCCAGCCGCCGCGCTCCAGCGCGTAGAACGCCGGCTTTACCTCGTCCGTCGTCCCCACGTGACCACTCCACCGCCGAGGCTGAGGCGCTTCGCCTGCACGTCTTCGATGCCCGCCTCGCGCCAGGCCTGCAGCAGGCGCGGCAGCGGCCACTCCCGGTAGTGGCCCTTGATCGACGGTCCGAGGAACGCGCCCACCTCGTGCCAGCCGTCGCCGATCACGCGGCCCGCGCCCGGTAGTCCGACGCGCGTCCAGAGTTCCCACAGCGGCCGCCAGACGCCGCTCGGCACGCCGAACTCGAGCCCGGCGATCGTGCCGCCNNCCCTCCTCGAGCATCTCCGGGCTCTGGTCGACGCCCACGACGAAGCAGTCCTTCTGGCGGACGAGCTCGCGCGCGACGAGCGCGGTGCCGGTTGCGACGTCGAGCACCGTGTCGGTCGGGCCGGCGTCGATCTTCGAGACGAGGAACCGCCGCCAGCGTGGGTCCTGCCCGAACGAGAGCACCGCCCCCCAGCGGTCGTAACCCGGGCCGAGCGGCGCGAAGAGTGCTCTCGCTTCCATACGCTTTCACTCTATGGCGCTGGTGGAGGACCTGGAGCGGATTGCAGTCGCCGCGACCACGCACGGCGAGGTCGCAGGCGTGCTCGCCGCGGAGCCGTCCTGGGGGCGGCGCCTCTACCTCGTCGCGCTCGGCACCGACGGGCAGCGCCGCTGGCTCGTGCTCGACGACGACGCGCAGCCGATCGAGCGGCGCGACGACGTGCGCGACACGGCGTCGATCGTCGCGATGTGCGAGCTGGCCGGCGACCTCGCCGGCGGCGGCGATCTCGAGGCTCTGCGCTCGCAGCTCACGCAGGTGCGGATGGTCGAGCAGCCGCCCGGGATCGAGGAGGCCGAAGAGGCCGCCCTGGCGCTGGAGCGCGTGATCGGAGCGCCGCCGCGGGTCGCCACGCCCGCGTACCTCGACGAGGTCGGCGTCGCGACGCTGGCGCTCGAGCGGGCGCTCGGCGAGCTGTCCTCTCCGTTCTCGACGGCGATCCGGTCGGCGACCGGCGCGGTGGACGAATTCGTGCAGGACGTCGAGCGCGGCTACCTGGTCGAGCTGCGCTAACTTGGTCGCATGTCTGAAGGTGGATTCCCGTTCGGCGGTGACCCTGAGGATCTCCTGCGCGGCTTGCGCGAGTTCGCGGAGCAGCAGGCGGAGTCGGTGCAGGAGGCCCAGCGCGAGCAGTTCGCGACGCTGACCCTCAACACCGCTGTCGAGCTGACGGCGGCGGCGCTCTCCCAGATCCAGGTGCAGGGCAGCGGCGACGAGCAGTCGGTCGCGTTGCGCGATGCGATGCGCGTGCTGTTCCCCGAGGCGGTGGCGCTCGTCAGCGCCGCGCGCCAGGGGTTCATGCGCGAGTCGTAGCAGGAGGGCTTGGCGAAATACAGCGTTGTGTCGCAGGGCCGCGCTGGTCGCCCCGATGCCGCGTCCTCAGTCGCGCCGATAGCTACGGCTATCGACGCTCCCTGCGTCCTTGCCTCGGAACGACCATCGCACCCCTGCAACGAACGGTATTCCGCCAAGCCCTCCTACAGCTACGTGCTGACGGGCGAGGCGATCGCCCGGTAGAGGCCCCACGCCATGAGCGCGAATGCGCCTGCGGCGAGCAGCACGTCGACCGCGGTCAGCTTGCCGCGGCGCCGGCGGTACACCGGGAACACGCCGAAGACGATCAGCTCCGACAGGAAGAGCGCGATCAGCGACCACCGCAGTACGTGCTCGTCGAACCAATCGGGATTGATGATGCTGAGCGCGTCGATCGCCACGAACGGCACGGCGATCCACTTGAGCAGCCTGCGCACCGGGATCCCGGTCACCGAGAAAAGGAGCCGTGACAGGGCCAAGTACTCGGCGAGGATCACGCCCGCCACGCTCGCCGCGGCGCCGACGCCGACGGCGATCGCGAACCAGCGGCTGGAGTACGCCGAGGCGATCGCGTAGCCGGGTAGGTTCGCGTGAAGCAGCGACGGGTCGACGGCCGCCAGCGGGAACGTCGCGAAGACGAGATACAGCGCCACGATCGCGCCTGCGGCGAGGAGTGTCCGGCGCACGACGCGGGCGCCGCCGACAACCTCCGCGCCGAGGAAGATCGGCAGGCTGCCGCAGAGGAAGAGCAGCGCGATGTTCGCGCTGCCGTGTGCGAGGCCGTGCGCTCCCGGGGAGTGCGTGAACGATCGCGTGGGCGCACCGACCTTTGCCACCACGACGAAGCCGAGCGCCAGCATGAGCACGAGTTGCAGCGCCGCCGAGACGAAGAGCAGCTGGAGCACGGGCCGCGTTCCGAGCAGCACGAGCCCGACGATCACCACGGGGACGATCAGCTCGATCAGCCAGCGCCAGGGCGAGATCCCCGGGAAGACGTCCGCGAGCATCTCGTAGACGATGTCCGTGACCGTGTAGGGCAGGTAGAGGAAGTAGCTAAACGACCAGATCGCGGCCTGCACCAGCGCGGCGCGGCGCCCGACCGCGGCCTCGACGAACGCCGCGAGACCGCCCGCCGAGACGATCTCCTTGCTGTAGCGAAGCCACACGGCAAGCGGCAGTGCATAGAGCGCAGCGCCGAGGACGGTCAGTAGGCCGGCCAAGCGCATGTCGGCGGCGCCGGGCACGTAGATCACGGCCAGCGCGAGCGGGCCGCCGATCGAGGCGACGGCGAAGCCGGCATAGAGCGACGGCGGGATCGGGGATCCCGCCGTCGCGTCAGGCGTGGTGCGGAGGGAGGCGGTCAGGCCCAGGCTGCGCCGCCGCCGGTCGTGGTGGCAGGCGTCGACGTCGTGCCGCCGCCGGAACCGCCCGAGCCGCCGGTGGTGGCGCCCGGAACGGTGAGCGAGGTCTTCATCCCCTGTGCCGCGTGACCGGGGACGGGGCACCAGAGCGTGTACGTCCCGGACTTGAGCGTCACTGCCAGGGTCGCGGACTTGCCGGGCTTGATCAGCGCGGTTTTCTTCAGCTTCACGCCCGGGCCCGAGATCGCGAGCGCGTGGGTGAGCTTGCCAGTGTTCTTGATCACGAACTTGACCGGGCCGACAGCCCCTTTCTTGGGCGAGAGGGAGATGTGGAACTCCTTCTCGGTGACGTTGATCGTCTTCGCGGTCGCGCTTCTGTGCGCGACCACGCCGGCGAACGCGGCGCCGGCCAATGCGGCCGCCAGGGCGGCCGCCACGATGAGTGGGCGGGTGAGCTTCATGCCTGCCACTACGGAGCTTGCCACCCACCGGATTGGAATACCATCCCGCCCGCCTGTGACCCTTCTCGATCGCGCGATCGTCTGGCTGCTGCCGGCGGTCCCCAGACCTGTCGTCCAGCGACTCTCGTCGCGCTATATCGCNNTGTGCCGGGAGAACCTCGAGGCCGTCGTGGTCGACGCCGCGACGCGCGGCAACTTCGTGCGGATCGACATGGAGGACTCCTCCACCACGAATCGCACGCTCGAGCTTTTCCGGTCCTTGCGCGCCGACGGCCACGAGAACGTCGGCGTCGTCCTGCAGGCCTACCTGCGGCGGACGTCGGACGATCTCACGGGGCTCGACAACGTCCGCCTGTGCAAGGGCATCTACGTCGAGCCCGAGGAGATCGCCTACCGCGACTTCGACGAGGTGCGCGCCAACTACGTTCGCTGCCTGGAGGCGCTCGTCGACGAAGGCGCGTACGTCGGGATCGCGACGCACGACGAGTACCTGATCGGCGAGGCGCT
>PLDP01000288.1 GCA_003136795.1 Actinomycetota bacterium | reverse complement strand
GCCGTGGGGCCGGGGCAGCCGTTCCCCTACATCTCGGGCCTGTCGCTCAGCCTCGGGCTGCTCGTCCGCGACCCGGAGGCGGGCGAGGAGCGCTTCGCGCGCGTGAAGGTGCCCGAGGGCCTCGATCGCTTCGTCGCGATCGGCTCACGCGGGCTGCTCGTGCCGCTGGAGTCGGTGCTGTCGCACTTCCTACCGCATCTCTTCCCGGAGATGGAGATCGTGCAGCGGGCGCTCTTCCGCCTCACCCGCGACGGCGACACGGAGATCTCGGACGACGCCGACGACCTGCTCGAGGCGGTCGAGTCCGAGGTGCGCAAGCGCCGTTTCGGAGCGGTCGTGCGCATGGAGGTCTCCGGATCGATCTCACGCGACATGCTGAGCCGCCTGACCGAGCGCCTCGGCATCTCATCCGAGCAGGTCTACGGCATTCGCGGACTGCTCGACCTCGCCGACGTCACCCAGCTCTACTCGCTCGACCGTCCCGACCTGAAGTACGAGTCGTGGCTGCCGTTCACGCAGCGGCGGCTGGCGGTTGGCAGCGACGACGAGCTGTTTGCCGAGATCGCGCGACGGGACATCGTCGTCCACCATCCGTACGACTCCTTCGGGACGAGCGTCGAGGCGTTCCTGCAGGCGGCGGCGAACGATCCGCACGTCGTGGCGCTGAAGACGACGGTCTACCGCACGAGTGACGACTCCGCGATTGCGCCCGCGCTGATGAAGGCATCCGAGAACGGCAAGCAGGTCGTGTGCGTCGTCGAGCTGAAGGCGCGCTTCGACGAGCGTCGCAACATCGAATGGGCACGCTCGCTCGAGCAGGCGGGCGTGCACGTCGTCTACGGCTTCCCGGACATGAAGATCCACGCCAAGACGACGCTGGTCGTCCGGCGAGAGGACGACGAGCTCCGGCGCTACGTCCACATCGGCACGGGCAACTACTCGGCGACCACCGCCCGGATCTACGAGGACGTCGGCATCTTCACGGCCGACGCCCAGATCGGCGAGGACATCGCCGACCTCTTCAACTTCGTCACGGGCTTCGGCCGGCCGCAGCGCTTCCGCCACCTGCTCGTGTCGCCGTTCAACCTCCGCAAGAAGCTGGTCGAGCGGATCAAGGAGGTCGCCGAAGCTGCCGCCGACGGAAAGCACGCCCGCATCCGCATCAAGTGCAACAGCCTGACGCATCCGGAGGTGATCGAAGAGCTCTACAAGGCGTCACAGGCCGGAGCCCAGATCGACTGCATCGTGCGCGCGAGCTGCACTCTCGTGCCGGGCCTGCCGGGACTGAGCGAGAACATCCGCGTGCGTTCCGTCCTCGGGCGCTTCCTCGAGCACAGCCGTCTGTATTGCTTCGAAGCCGGCGACCGGCGCGACTATCTGCTCGGGAGCGCGGACCTGATGCCTCGCAACCTCGATCACCGCATCGAGGTCGTCGTGGCGATCACGGACGCGCACGTGCGAAACGAGCTCGAATCGATCTTCAAGGCGCTCCTCGCCGACAACTCGCAGGCGTGGGACCTCCAGCCGAACGGCTTGTGGAAGCGCATCGCACCGAAAAAGAGCGAGCGCCGGCGCCCGGCCCAGCTTGCATTCATGCGCCGCCGCGAGCGGGCGCGCCGCCTCGCCCGAGCCCACTGAGGAGCACCGTCGTGTGGGGTCGGCACCATGTCGGTCAAATGGTCGGGGTCATCGACGTCGGCTCGAACACCGTGCGCCTGGTCGTCGCGCACGGCGGCCGGCAGGTGCTCTCAGAGCGGGAGATGCTGCATCTCGGCGCGGACGTCGAGCTGCACGGCGCGATTCCGGCGGCGAAGCTCGAAGCCACGGTCCGGCTCGTCGGCTCCTACGCGGCGGACGCCCGCGCGGCCGGCGCGATCGAGATCGATGTGCTGATCACGAGCCCTGGACGGCAGGCGGCAAACGGCGACGAGCTGCTCGCCGCGCTCGCCTCGGCCACCGGTTGCCCGACGCGGATCCTGAGCGCGGCCGAGGAAGCCCAGCTCGGCTTCATCGGCGCGGTTGCCGTTGCGGCTCCGCCCGCTCGACGCCGTGTCGCGGTGATCGACGTCGGGGGCGGCTCCGCACAGGTCGTCGTCGGCACGCGCCGCGACGGGCCGGAGTGGCTGCGCTCGATCGATCTCGGCTCGCAGCGCCTGACCAGCAGGCTGCTCAGATCCAACCCCCCGGGCGAGGCCGCGATCGGAGCCGCCCGCGCCGAGGCGGCGGGCTACCTGCACGACTTCGAGCCTCCCGAGCCTCGGCTCGCGCTCGCCGTCGGCGGCAGCGCCCGCGCACTCAAGCGCATTGCCGGGTCGAGGCTCGGAAGCGACGAGCTCGAAGACGCGCTTGCGTTGCTCGCCGTGACTCCCGCAGCCGAGATCGTCGAGCGGTTCGGCATCGACGCCGACCGCGTCGACACGCTGGCCGGCGGCGCCGCGATCCTCACGGAACTCCAGGCGCGCCTCGCGAGACCACTGAGGGTCGTGCGCGGCGGCGTGCGCGAAGGCGCGCTGCTCGAGCTCGAAGAGCGCCGCGCCGCGGCCTAGAGCCGGTCGAGCAGCTCGAGGTCCGGGCCGAGGACGAACACGGCGCCCTTCTTCCATTTCGGCGCCTCGGGGACAACCGACTCGAGGCCGCCGTGCCCGCAGACGACGACATCGCGCCCCGCAAGCGAGCGAACGAGCGCGACGCCCTCGTCGCCCTGATGCTCCTCGCCCAGCTCCTCGCGCACGTCGATCTCGAGCAGGCGCGCCCGAGCGAGCGGGCCGACGGTCTCGAGACAGCGCCGGTACGGGCTCGTCAGGATCGCCTCGATCCTCAGCGACTCGAGCCGCGCGACCAGCTCGCTCGCGTCGCGACGGCCGCGCTCGTCGAGCGGACGGTCACGGTCGTCGCCCTCCCACGCCGCCCGGTCGCCCGCCGATGCGTGCCGCACGAGGAGGAGCGGCATCAACCGAGCGCCTTCGCACCACGGTCGAGCACCGCAGCAAGCGCCGCGGGATAGAGCCGCCGCTGCTCGGCCCGCCTGAGCCGCTCGCATTCGATCAGCCGCCCGGCGGCGAGCGCCGTCCGCGCACGCGCAAGCTTGCGCAGGGTCCCCTCGGCGACAACCGCGTCCTGATGCTCGCCGACCACGTCCTGCAGCTCCTTGAGCGCCTCGAGGTAACGTCGCAGCTCCTTGGCGCTTCGCCCGGTGGCCGCGAGCTCCGCGGCGTAACGCGAGCGCTTGGCCGTGATCCGCAACGCGTGCAGCTCGTCGTCTGCGGGGACGGGTGGAAGACGCTTCGCCGCGCGGCGGAGCTCGCGGAACTCATCCGCCGCGATCCCACGTGCGTTCCGATCGGACTTCACCTCGGGTAGCGACGCGACCGCTGCCTCGAACGCGTCGAGGAGCGCGAGGTAGCGCTTCGACTGGAGCGCTACGAGCAGTTCGTCGCGGAAACGCTCGCGCTCGTCCTCGAGCTGCGCGACGAGCGTCTCGCCTCCGGCGTGATCGCGATCGAGCTGTCGGGTCTCGGCGCGCAGTCGCTCGATCAGCACGTCGCGGTCGCGGACCGGGCCGAGCAGGCCGGCGAGCCACTTCAGCTCCTCGCCGAGCGCCTGCAGCCGGTCACCGAGCAGCGGCTTGGTCGCGCGGATGAGCGCGCGGCTCCGCCGCGTCGCGACCCGGAAGCGATGAACGTCTTCGAGATCGTCACCGAGCCGCACGCCGGGGTCGTACCGAAGCAGCTCGCGCACCTGCTCTGACAGGAGCACGCGCAGCGACTCGACCGCCGTCGCAGCCGTCGGCGCCCGCAGGCGCGGCGGGGGCGGCAGCACGCGCATCAGCTTGGGCTTGCCGTCAGAGGTCTTCGCGCCTGCTCGGCGCAGCGTGCGCCCGAGGCGCTCGAGATCGCCGTCGTCGCCGTCGACGAGCTCGATCTCGATCTCCGCGAACGCTCCGGCCGATCGTCCCGCGTCGAGCACGGCGACCGA
>PLDP01000022.1:14846-24529 GCA_003136795.1 Actinomycetota bacterium | reverse complement strand
TTCGCCCGGGCGGCCCGGCTCCGCGTCGTCGCGCGGTACGGCGTCGGCGTCGACCAGGTCGACCTCGAGGCCGCCGAGCGCCACGGCGTGATCGTGACCGCCACTCCCGGAGCGAACGCGAACGCCGTCGCCGAGCTGACGATCGCGCTCGTCTTCGCGCTCGCTCGGCCGCTCGTCCTCGGCCGCGAGCGGGTCCTCGCCGGAGAATGGCCCGCCCTGCGCGGCGTAGAGCTCTCCGGCCGGACGCTCGGCCTCCTCGGCCTGGGACGCATCGGCTCGCTCGTCGCCACGAAGGCGGCGGGACTCGGGCTGCGCGTGCTCGCGCACGACCCGTTCGTCGCGGAGAGCGACGTCGCGACGCTCGTGTCGCTCGAGACGCTCGCGGCCGAGTCCGACTTCCTCTCGCTGCACGCACCGCTCACGGACGACACCCGCGGCATCGTCGGCCGGACGCTGCTCGGCAAGCTGAAGCCCGACGCCGTGCTCGTGAACACGGCGCGCGGCGATCTCGTCGACGAGGACGCGCTCCTCTGGGCGCTCGAGGAGGGGCCGCTGCGTGCCGCCGCACTCGACGTCCTCTCTGAGGAGCCGCCGCGGCCCGGCCACCCGCTGCTCGAACGCGACGACGTGCTCGTCACGCCCCACATTGGCCCGCACACCGCAGAGGCGACGACGGCGATGGGACGGATGGCGCTCGACGAGCTCCTCGCCGTCCTCGCCGGCCGCGCGCCGGCGTATCCCTGCCTGCCGAAGAAGANNCATCTCGGCCTCGGCGCCGTCGCGATGAGCGGGCACGACGTGCCCATTCACGCAGACCCCGCGCTCTACCGCGAGCTCGTACAGCGGCTCAAGGACGACCCGCTCGACCTGGGCGGCCTCGTGACGACGCACAAGATCGACCTGTTCGAGGCCTGCCGCGACCTCTTCGACTTCGTCGACCCGTACGCGGCCCTCTGCGGCGAGGTGTCGTCGCTCTCGAAACGCGACGGGCTCTTCCGCGCACACGCGAAGGATCCGATCTCCTCGGGTCGCTCGCTCGACGAGTTCGTCCCGCAGGGCTACTGGGCGGAGACGGACGCCGACGTGCTGCTCTTCGGCGCCGGCGGATCGAACCTCGCGATCACCCTCCACCTGCTGCAGGGACGTCCGCCCGAGGACCGGCCGCGGCGTATCGTCGTCGTCAACCGGAGCGCGCCGCGCCTCGCGTCGATGCAGGCGGTGCACGAGCAGATCGCGGCCGACGCCGACTTCGATTACATCTTGAACGACGATCAGGAGGAGAACGACCGCCTGCTCGCGGCGGCGTCGCCGGGAGCGCTGGTCGTCAACGGCACCGGCATGGGCAAGGACAGCCCGGGCAGCCCGATCAGCGGCGGCGGCGTCTTCCCCGAGCGCGCGCTCGTGTGGGAGCTGAACTACCGCGGCGAGCTCGACTTCCTGCACCAGGCAGAGCGACAGCAGCACGAGCGCAACCTCGTGATCGAGGACGGCTGGCGCTACTTCATCCACGGCTGGACGTGCGTGATCGAGGAGGTCTTCGACGTCGAGATGACGCCGCAGGTCGTCGATGCGCTCTCGGACATCGCACTCCGCCTACGCGAAGCGTGAAAGGAGATCGAACGATGAAAATCGGAATCGACAGCTACTGCTTCCACCGCTACTTCGGCGAGATCTACGAGGACATTCAGACCGATCCCGGCACGCGCTGGCGGATGGAGAAGGAGTTCCTCGACTTCGCGCTGGCGCAGGAGATCGACGAGGTCGCGCTCGAGGCATGCTTCTTCGACGCGCTCGACGACGGGCTCTGCGCGGAGATCAAGGACCGGCTCGACGACGTGGGCCTCGACCGCGTGCTCGGCTGGGGTCATCCCGAAGGGCTCTGGGGCGGCACGAAGCCCGAGGAGCTCGAGGCGCTGAAGCGGCACATCCCCCAGACGCTCAAGCTCGGCTCGACCCGCATGCGCATCACCGCGGCGAGCATGAACTACGCGAAGGCGCCGCGGGAAGAGCTGATCGGCCGCGTCGTGCCGATGCTGCGCGACGCGGCGAAGGTCGCCGAGGAGCACGGCGTCACGCTCGCGCTCGAGAACCACATCGACTTCACGTCGCTCGAGATGGTTCGCATCCTCGACGAGGTCGACTCCGACTACCTGCGCGTGAACTTCGACACCGGCAACACGATCCGGTTGTTCGAGGACCCGGTCGAGGCGGCCGCGAGGCTCGCGCCGTACACGGTCTCGACGCACACGAAGGACATCGTCACGCGGGTGAAGGGCGGCAGCCCCGC
This sequence comes from Actinomycetota bacterium, assembly GCA_003136795.1. Lineage (GTDB taxonomy): Bacteria > Actinomycetota > Thermoleophilia > Gaiellales > Gaiellaceae > PALSA-600. Next base: position 22,242 of record PLDP01000022.1, on the reverse strand, counting down.
CGACAACTTCACCTTCTGGCCGTCCTGCCCGGTCGGCGACGGCCTGATCGACATGCCGGGCGTCGTCGAGGCGCTTCGCACCGGCGGCTTCGACGGCTGTCTCGGCGTCGAGGTCGACCTCGTCGCCGAGCAGTGGGTCGCAAGCGGCGAGGAGGAGATCGTCCGACGGAGCCTCGCGTACCTGCGCTCGATCGTGCCGTCGGCAGCGGCGGCCTGAGGAGATGAACGAGGAATGGCACTGACACCCTCATCGCCCGACGAGCGGCGCTCCGTGGGCTTCGGTCTGCTGGGGTACGGATTCATGGGCAGGGCGCACTCGAACGCGCTGCGCACCATCCCGTACATCTTCTGGCCCTCCACGGGCTGCCCCGAGCTCGTCGGGATCGCCGGGCGCACCGAGTCGTCGGTGCGCGAGGCGGCCACGCGCTACGGCTATGCCTCGTGGTCGACCGACTGGCGGGACCTCGTCTCCGACGAACGGGTCGACGTGTTCGACAACGTCGGCCCGGACGCCGAGCACGTCGAGCCGACCCTCGCCGCGATCGGGCACGGCAAGCACGTCGTCTGTGAGAAGCCGCTCGCGTCGAACGCCGTCGACGCGTTCCGCCTCTACGACGCCGCTGCGAATGCGGGCGTGAAGAACCTCGTCTGCTTCAACTACCGCTTCTTCCCGGCGGTCAGGCTCGCTTGGGAGATGCTGCAGGGCGGCGAGCTCGGCGAGCTGCACCAGGCGCGGTTCCGCTATTCGCAGGAGTGGCGCACCGACCCGGCGACGGAGCTCCCGTCGCCGACGGGCGTCCTCGACATCATCTGCTCGCACGCGATCGACCAGGCGCGCTTCCTCTGCGGCGAGATCGCATCCGTCTCGGCAGAGATCACCTCGATCGCGCCGGCGCGGACGTATCGCGGCGCGCCCGCACAGGCCGACGACACCGTCTCGATCCTCGCCCGGCTCGACAGCGGTCTCGTGGCCACAATCGACGCGTCGCTCGTGTCGCCCGGCAGGAAGAACCAGCTCGCCTGGGAGATCAACGGGTCGAAGGGCAGTATCGCCTGGGACCTCGAGCATCCGAACGTCCTGCAGGTCTACCGGCGGGACGCCGGGCGGACGGCGGGATTCGCCGAGGTGATCGTGACCGAGGCCGACCATCCGCTCGTCGCGCCGTGGTGGCCGTCGGCGCACGTGCTCGGCTGGGAGCACGCGCACATCAACATGCTGGCGCACTTCGCGAGTGCCGTCGCGGACGGCACGCCGGTCGAGCCGTACGGCGCGACCTTCCTCGACGGCCTGCGCGTCGCGCAGGTGGCGGAGGCGGCGCGCGAGTCGGCTGCGACGGGGCGGCGCATCGAGGTCGAGGAGGTACCGGCCCGCTGACCGACGGCACGACGTCTTCTTTTCCGCGAAGCAAAGGAGTGAGAATGGCCACCTATCGAGTCGCCGTGAACATGGAGTTCGTCCGCAGTGCGGACAAGAGCTTCGAGGACGGCGTGCGCATCGCCGGAGAGCTCGGCTATCGCTGGGTTGAGCCGATGGTGCACACCGGCTGGGAGCTGCTGAGCGAGGTGCACTACTTCCACTCCTTCTCGATGGAGGAGGACACGCTGCTGATGCGCGAGATCTGCGAGCGCTACGGCGTCGGCGTCGCGAGCCTCAGCGGCCACAGCCCGTTGATGAAGCCCGAGGCCGCGGTGCCCCGGCTCACGCGCGCGATCGTGCTCGCCGACGCGGTCGGCACGCGCTTCGTGAACACCGACGAGATGGTGAAGCCCGACTGGATGGACGATGCGCAGGCGCACGAGGTGATGCGCTACACGCTCCAGAAGGCGGCGCTCGTCGCGGAGCGGCACGGCGTCTACGTCTGCATCGAGCCGCACGGCGTCTACACGAAGACGTCGGAGGGCCTGCTGCGCATCGTCGACCTCGTACCGTCGCCGTGGATCCAGGTCAACTGGGACACGGGCAACGCGTACCTCGCCGGCGTCGAGGACCCCTACGAGGCGCTCGAGCGCGCCGCCTCCCGCGTCTTCCACGTCCACGCGAAGGACATCTCGCTCGAGCACAGCGAGCGCGAGCGTGGCAAGGTCACCGGCACGCCGGTCGGCTGCGCCTGTGGCGACGGCGTCGTCGACTGGGAGCGCGTCCTACACATCCTTGACCCGCTTGACCGCGAGCTGACGCTCAGCGTCGAGTGCGGCACGATCGACGAGGCCGAGCGGAGCCTCGCGTACCTCGACGAGCTCGTGGCGGTACGGCGGTGAGAGGCTGACGATGAAAGCCCGTCTCGTTCCGCTGTATCTCACGTCGCCGGACGATCCCGACTTCGTCGCGCAGGTCGGAAGGCTGCGTGAGCTGCTCGCCGCGGAGGCGGAGTTGCTCGCGCCTCTGCCGCTTGGGGTTGCGCTCCCGGAGGCGGACGCCGTCGTGTTCCCGCAGCTCGTCGGCGACGCGTACCGTCGCGTGCCGGAGATCCGCGCGCTGACGCTGCCGATCCTCGTGCTCACGTCGGAGTTCGGGACGATGGCGATGTGGGACTGGGAGATCGTCAGCTACCTCCGCACGGAGGGGGTGGAGACGATCGCCCCGTACTCGCTCGCGGGCGCAGCGACGGTATGCCGTGCGCTCGTCGCAAAGCGCGAGCTGAGCGGCGGGAAGTTCCTCGTCTACCAGGACAGGCCGGGCGAGGGCGGCTTCCAGCCGAGCATCTTCAAGCGCTTCTACTGGTGGGAGGACGAATGCGCCGAGCGGATGCGCGACGTCTTCGGGCTCACGATCGTGAAGCGGAGCTTCGAGGAGCTCGGGCGTCGCGCGCAGGAGCTCCCGGACGACGTCGCACGCGAGGAATGGGAGCGCTGGCGCGAGCGCGTGCCGCTTGGTGACGTCGGCGAGCGCGCGACGCTCAGCGCGCTGAAGCTCTACCGCGCGGTGCGCGACGACCTCGACGCTGAAGGGGGCGTGCTCGCGGCCGGCATCAACTGCCTGAACGAGTCCGCGTTCTCCGACACGACCCCGTGCCTCGCGTGGAACCTGCTCTATCAGGAGCGCGATCTGATCTGGGGCTGCGAGGGCGACACGGTCTCGATGCTCACGAAGTTCGTGCTGCACCGCTCGCTGCGCACGCCGGTGATCATGAGCAACCTCTATCCGTTCCTCATGGGGCAGACGGCGCTCAAGCACGAGCGCATCCCCGCCTTCCCCGAGGTGGACGAGCCCGACAACTACGTCCTCGCCGCGCACTGCGGGTACCTCGGCGTCGTGCCGCAGCCGTTCGCCACGGACTGGAAGCTGCGCGGCAAGGTCCTCGCGATCGTCGACGACAACGCGACGGCGATCGACGCGCGCCTGCCGGTCGGCGACCTGACGCTTGCCAAGCTCGACCCGACGCTGCGTACGCTCGTCGTCGTCGAGGGGCGGCTGACGGGCTATGCCGGCTACCCCGGCTCCGACTGTCTCAACGGCGCGGTCATCCGCGTCCCTGACGGGCACGTGCTGATGGAGCGGCTGCCGTCGCACCACTCGCTGCTGACGGTCGGGCACGACCGTCCCGGTCTCGAGCTGCTCGGCCGGGTCTTCGGACTGACCATCGAGCGGCCGGGCGCCTAGAGGAGGATCGCGATCGACGCCATCGCCAACCCAACGCTCGAGCAGCTCTCCGAGGGGCTCGCACGGCGCCGTTACTTCGCGGACGAGGGCCTGCTGACGGCTGTGCACCTCGCGCTCCTGCTCGGCCGGCCGCTCGTGCTGGAAGGCGAGCCGGGTGTCGGCAAGACGGAGCTCGCGGGCGCGCTCGCGGACGTGCTCGGGCGCGAGCTCGTCAGGCTCCAGTGCTACGAGGGGCTCGACGCGGGCCAGGCGCTCTACGAGTGGGACTACCCGAAGCAGCTGCTGCGCATCCGCTCGGCGGAGGCGGCGGGGGAGGAGGCCGGCGATCTGTACGGCGACGCGTTCCTGCTCGAGCGCCCGTTGCTGCACGCGCTCCGCGCCGGCGACCGCGCCGTGCTCCTGATCGACGAGATCGATCGTGCCGACAGCGAGTTCGAGGCTTTCCTGCTCGAGTTCCTGAGCGACTTCCAGATCACGATTCCGGAGCGAGGCAGCGTGCGCGCGGCACGGCCGCCGATGGTCGTCGTCACGTCGAACCGCACGCGCGAGCTGCACGACGCGCTCAAGCGCCGGTGCATGTACCACTGGATCCCCTTCCCGGAGCCCGAGCGCGAGCGCGAGATCATCCGCGCGCAGGCGCCCGGCGTGGACGAGGCCGCGGCGGCGGCGCTCGTCGAGGCCGTCGTCGCGGTCCGGACGCTGCGGCTCATCAAGCGGCCCGGCACGGCCGAGACGATCGACTGGGCGCGCGGCGCGGCGGCGCTCGTCGACGAGGGCCGGCCCTGGCCCGAGGCGCTGCGCCGCTCGCTCGGGCTCCTGCTGAAGGAGCAGGAGGACATCGCGGCCGCGACCGAGCACGTCGAGGCGCTTCGCGCCGAGGGGGCGAGATGACGGCCGCGGCCGAGCATCTCCACGGCTTCCTCGCCGCGCTGACCGCGGCCGGCGTCGCGTCCGGCACGCAGAAGCAGGTCGACTTCCTTCGCGCGGTCGCGCTCGCGCCGCCGCCGTCCTCGCGGGGCCTCTACTGGACCGCCCGCGTCACGCTCGTCCGGCGCCGCGAGGAGATCGAGATCTTCGACCGCGTCTTCGGGGCGTGGTTCGGGGACGGCGCCGTTGCGCTCGTCCCGCCGGTGCAGCGCTCCGCGGCGCGCGAGGCCGCACCGCCGCTGCGTCGATCTGTCATCGGCAACGCGGCGGACGCCGTCGACCGCCGCGAGGGCGCGGGGCGCGACGCGAGTGTCGACGACGTCCTCGGCCGCTGCAGCTTCCCGCCCACCACCGAGCAACAGCATCGCCTGCTCGCGGACGTCGAGCGTGCCCTGGCAGCAGACCTGCCGGCGACCACCGCACGCCGCCGGCGTCCGGCGCGGCGCGGCGACGTGCTGGATCTCCGCCGCGTGCTGCGCGCTGCGTGTCGCAGCGGCGGAGACGTGCTGCACCTGCACTGGCGCGACATGCCACGGCGTCCACGGCGCGTGCTGCTGCTCGTTGACGTCTCCGGCTCGCTGCGCGAGTCCTCGGGCGAGTCGCTCCGTTTCGCGCACGCGCTCGTGCACGCGGCGCCACGGACGGAGGTCTACACGTTCGGGACGCAACTCACGCGCGTGACGAAGGCGCTGCGCAAGCCCGACGTCGACGCCGCGCTGGACGCGCTCGCCGACGTCGTCCTCGACGTCAACGGCGGCACGCGCATCGGCTCGGCGCTCGAGGAGTTCCTCGCGGATGCGCGCCGCTCCTCGGCCGCTCGCGATGCGCTCGTGCTCGTCGTGTCCGACGGCCTCGAGCGCGGCGACCCGCGTCCGATGGCGGCTGCGGTCGCGCGGCTCTCGCGCCTCGCGCACCGTGTCGTGTGGTGGTCGCCGCTCGCCTGCGATCCGGGCTACACCCCTACGACGCGCGCCATGGCGGCCGTGCTCGACGACTTGGACGACCTCGCGGGCGTCCGCGACCTGAGCTCCGCCCTCGCTGCCGTGCGGCGGCTTCCCTCTGTCGCCGCCGGTCCGCGGCGGGCGGCAGCGCGGGCATGGCCGCCGCTCGCGACGAGCGGAGGACGGCCGTGAGCAGAGCCGAGACATTGACCCCGGCGGCGATCGGCGTGCGCGACGTCGTCGACGCCCATCACCACATCTGGCGGATGGCCGACATGCCGTGGCTGCAGGGCCCGATGATCCCGAGGATCTTCGGCCCGTACGAGCCCGTGCGCCGCGACTACCTCGTCGACGAGTACGTGCGCGACGCGACGGCGGAAGGCATCGACGCCGGCGTCTACGTGCAGCCGAACTGGGCGCTCGACCGCGTCGTCGACGAGATCCGGTGGATCCAGGCCGTACACGATGCGAGCGGCTGGCCGCATGCGGTCGTCGGCTCGGCCGACCTTTTCGATCCGGGCGCCGGCGCCGTCTTCGAGCAGCAGCGCGCGCTCTCCCCGCTCATGCGCGGCACGCGCCTGCAGTTGCACTGGCACGAGGACGAGCGCTTCCGCTTCGCCTCCGGGCCGGCGCGCATGCACGACGACGTGTTCCGCGCCAACATCGGGCTGCTCGCCGGCCTCGGCTGGCTCTTCGAGCTGCAGGTGTTCCCCGGCCAGATGGCCGATGCGGCGCGCTTCGTCGCGGACTTCCCCGACACCACGTTCGTGCTCGTGCACGCGGGGATGCTCGAGAGCGCCGATCCACGGCACGTGACGCCGTGGCGCGCCGGGCTCGCGCTGCTCGCCCCGCTCCCGAACGTGACGGTGAAGCTCTCGGGAATCGGGACGTTCGTCCACCGCGTCGACGAGGACCTGATCCGCCTCGTCGCGACGACGTCGGTCGACCTGTTCGGCGCCGAGCGCTGCATGTTCGGCAGCAACTTCCCCATCGAGAGCATCTGGACCGACTTTCACACCCTCGTGCAGACGTGGCTGAGAGTGCTCGCGGATCTCCCGGTCGACGACCGGCGCGACGTGCTCGGCCGCACTGCCCGCCGCGTCTACTCGCTGCCGGAGCCGGTGGAACCGTGATGAAGCGGGCTGCGCTACCGGGCGTCGAGCGCGCTGTCGAGCGCGTTGCGCATGTGGTCCAGGTGCGCGAGCATCGCCTCGCGCGCGGCGAGCGGGTCGCGGGACTCGAGCGCCTTCACGATCCCCACGTGGTCGCGATGGGCCTGCGTCCGCACGGCGGGACGCTGCGACGTCACGGCCCGGGACTCGCTGGCAAGGTGCCCGACGCTCTCGAGGAGCGCGATGAGGAGCTCGTTGTGGGACGCCCGGTGAATCGTGCGGTGGAACTCGATGTCGAGCTTCATGAATCGCTTGAGGCTGCCTCGCGCCGCGCGCAGCTCCGACAGGAGCCGGTGGAGCTCCGCCAGCTCGTCGTCGACGATGTGCTCGGCCGCAAGCTGGATCGCGCCCGATTCGAGGATGCGCCGCACGTCGAAGAGCTCGCGCAGCACCTCGCTGTTGAGGTTCACGATCAGCACGAGCGGCTCGACGATCCGTGCCGGGTCGAGGTCGCTGACGAACGTCCCGGCGCCCTGCCTCGCCTCGAGGATGCCCATTGCCGTGAGCGCGGCGATGCCCTCTCGCAGCGTCGGCCGGGAGACGCCGAGCAGCTCGATCAGCTGCCGCTCGGCCGGGAGCTTCTCGCCGGGCTTGAGCGCGCCGCTGACGATCAACCGCGTGATCTGCTCGCGTGCGTCGGAGACGATCGAGCGGCGCGCAACGGGGGTCAGGCCGCCGGCGGTCATGTGGCGCGAGCATATCAGAGGCCCAAAATGGCCAGGCCATCTAAATGGTTTGACATCTATACAACTCGG
>PLDP01000022.1:5648-14785 GCA_003136795.1 Actinomycetota bacterium | reverse complement strand
GCCGTCTCCGTCTGCGGTGCCTTCGGTCCGGAGCGCGACGTGTCCCACGACGACCCGGCGCTGCGGCGCGCCGGGATCGACTACGTGCGTGGCTGCGTCGACATCGCCGCGGCCGTCGGATCGCCTCACGTGGCAGGGCCGATGTACTCGGCGACCGGGAAGACGCGACTGCTCTCACCCACCGAGCGCGAGCGTCAGCGCGGCTGGGCCGTCGAGAGCCTCGCGGAGGTGGCCGAGTACGCGGCCGGGCGGGACGTGCGCCTCGCGATCGAGCCGCTCAACCGCTTCGAGACCGACCTCGTCAACACGGTGGAGCAAGGGCTCGACCTGTGCGAGCGAATCGGCGGCGCGAACGTCGGGCTCCTTCTCGACACGTTCCACATGAACATCGAGGAGCGGTCGCTGCCGGATGCGATCCGGCTCGCCGGCGGCCGCGTCTTCCACTTCCACGCGTGCGAGAACGACCGCGGCGCTCCGGGGAGCGGCCACATCGACTGGGACGGCGTGCTCGCCGCGCTCGCCGACGTCGACTATCCCGGTCAGATCGTAATCGAGTCGTTCTCGCCGGAGATCCGGGAGATCGCGCGTGCGGTGTCGCTCTGGCGGCCGCTCGCGGAGTCGCCGGACGCACTCGTGCGCGACGGGCTGGCGTCGCTGAGGAGGGGACTTGCGCGAGCGCAAACCCGTTGACCTGACGAACGTAGGAAGCCGCAAGCTCGACCATGGCACGCGCGGATGTGGTCGCTGCCGCGTCCCGGAAGTCTTCATTGGATGGCGATGCTGGTGACGGATTCCATGCAGCCGATGCTTCTCGACGTCGAGCACGTCGGCAAGCACTTTCCGGGCGTGCAGGCTCTGCGCGACGTGAGTCTCACCCTGCGCGCGGGCGAGGTGCACGCGCTCGTGGGGCAGAACGGCGCCGGCAAGTCGACGCTTGTCAAGTGCATCTCCGGTGTGCATCCGCCCGACGAGGGGCGGATCGTGTTCGAGGGCCGCGAGATCACCACCTACTCCCCGAAGCACGTTTACGACATCGGCATTGCGGTCGTCTACCAACGCCCGCAGCTCCTGCCCTGGATGTCGGTGGCCGAGAACGTGCTCCTCGGCCACTACCCCACGTTCGGCGGTGCCATCGTCAGTCGCAAGCAGGGGATCGAGCGGACGCGTGCCCTGCTCGAGCGCTTCCATCTCGACATCGATCCGCTCGCCCCGGTCGCGCGGCTCGCTCCGCCGGAGCGGCAACAGGTGGCGATCGCGAAGGCGCTCTATCGCGACGCGAAGCTCGTGATCCTGGACGAGCCGACCGCGGCGCTCGACGCAGAGCGCAGCGAGCGGCTGTTCGCGTTCATCCGCGACCTCACCGAGGCGAACGTCGGCGTCCTGTACGTCTCGCACCACCTCGAAGAGGTGTTCGGCCTCGCCGATATCGTCACCGTTCTCCGCGACGGCGAGCTCGTCGCGACGCGTCCCACCGGCGAGCTCACGCAGGACGAGGTCGTGACATTGATGGCGGGCAGGCGACTCGAAGTGGTGGGCGGCGCAGGCGCCACGGTGGCCGAAGGCAGGAAGACCGCGCTCGAGTTCGAGCATCTCCAGACCGACGTGCTGCACGACGTCNNCGCGCGGCCCGAAGCAGTCGATCGCGAACGGCGTGTTCCTCGTTCCGGAGGATCTTGCGCGCGACGGCCTCGTCCCGGAGATGTCCGTCGCGGCGAACGTGACGCTCGTCGACCTCGGCTCTGTCTGCCGTTTCGGGCTCCTCTCGCTCGCGCGCGAGCGTGCGGTCGCGGAGCGCTTCGTGAACGAGCTGAGCATCACCACGTCGTCGGTCGACACGCCCGTGCGCAACCTCAGCGGCGGCAACCAGCAGAAGGTGCTGCTGGCGAAGGCGCTGACGGCAGAGGCTTCGCTCCTCGTGCTCGAAGAGCCGACGCAGGGCGTCGACGTCCACGCGAAGGCCGAGATCCATCGAATCGTGCGCGATCTCGCGGCGCAGGGGAAGGGAGTCATGGTCATCTCGAGCGACGTCCGGGACCTCTTGCTGTTCGTGGATCGCGTGATCGCGCTCCGCGCGGGACGCATCGTCGGCGACACCGTGGCGGCGGACACGAGCTATGCGCAGCTGCTCGACCTCACGGTCGGCGCAGCCGGGGCGGCGGCGTGATGAGCAGCGAGCCCGGGACCGGCGCGGCGGCCGTGGACGAACGGCGGCGCTCCCTGCCGGATCGGCTCCGCGTGGACATTTTCGCGGTGTGGCCGGTCGCGGTGATGATCCTGATCATCGTCACCACCGCGCTGCGGTCGAGCCGGTATCTGACGGTCTTCAACTTCGAGAACATCCTCAGCCAGATCGCGCCGCTCGGAATCGTGACGATGGGGCAGGCGGTGCTCCTTATCTCGGGGGGCCTCGACCTGTCGGTGGGCTACAACATCGCGCTCTCGAGCATCGTCACGGGTCTCTTGCTCGAGCACGGGTATCCGCTGTGGCTGGCGATCGCGGCGGGTGTCGGCGCTGCGACCGGCGTCGGCTTCTGCAACGGCGTGCTCGTTGCGCAGAACCGCGCGCATCCGTTCATCATCACGCTCGGCGTCTCGATCTTCCTGTTCGGGCTCGACACGCAGCTGACGGGCGGCGCGCCGGTCAACGACATGAAGGGGCTGTACACGGCCTTCGGCGGCAACCTGCCGGCTGGCTTCCCGTTCTTCGGCCTGCCCTCGCTGGCGATTCCGTTCGTGATCGTGGTCCTGCTCGCGTTCGCGTTCCTGCGCTGGACGCCGTTGGGGCGTCGTGCGTACGCGATCGGCGGTAACGAGGAAGCGGCGTACCTGTCCGGCATCCCCGTGAAGCGGACGAAGATCTACCTGTACACGATCATGGGCGCCATCGTCGGCCTCGCGGGAATGTGCCTGGCGGGCGAGATCAACGAGGCGTCGTTCAACCTGGCCCAGAACTTCGAGCTGGAGTCGATCGCGTGCGCAGTGATCGGCGGCACGGCGTTGTTCGGCGGCCGTGGCGGTGCATTCCGTTCGCTCCAGGGCGTCGCGTTGTGGGGAATCGTCCTGAACGCGATCGTCTTCGCCGGCTTGTCCAGCAATTACCAGCAAATGGCACTCGGGGCCATCATCGTCGTCGCGGTGATGGTCACACGGGCGCAGCGGTAGGAAAAAGGGAGGTGGTTTGCAGCCTGAAAACGATCGTGCCATCTGGCGGATCTATGACAAGAATGGAGTGAAACAGGCAATGTTCAGATTCGTTCGAATTGGCGTCGCCCTGTCGGTCATCGTGGCCCTGGCGGCGGTCGCGAGTGCCGGGAAGGCACCCGCGCAGTCACAGGTCAAGAGCAAGGGAACGATCGCGTTCCTGCTCTCCGGGCCTGATCTCTACTACCAGGACGGCCTGAAGGGCGCCGAGGCGGCCGCGGCCAAGCTCGGCTATACGGTCAAGGCCTATCCCAACCCGAACATCAGCCCGTCGGTCGAGCTCGCGAACGTGAACAACGCGATCGCACAGGGCTCGGTCGCGATCGACGGCTACTCGGTCGGACTCTCGACGGAGGACGCATCGATCAACGCGGCCGGCAAGGCCGGCGTGCCGATCTTCCTGATGTACGGCTACTCGCACAAGTACCTGACCAAGAAGGACGTCGTCGGGTTCGAGCAGGTCAACCTCGTTCCCTACGGTGTTCCGCTCGGCACGTACATGAAGTCGCGCGTGACCGGTCAGGTCGCCGTGATCACCGGCCAGCTCGGCCGCGGCGACGCCGAGGGCTACCGCACCGGCTTCCTCAACGGGCTCGGCTGCACCGGCAACACCACCGCCGGCAACCCGACTCTGAGCTGCGCGGGCGGCAAGATCCAATATGTCTCGACCGAGACCGGGCACTGGCTGCGCCCTGACGCCTACAAGGCGATGCAGGACATCATCGGCAAGTACCCGAACCTCAAGGGCATCTTCGTCGAGAACGAAGACATGGCCGTGGGGGCGCACACCGCCCTCGTCGCGGCCCACAAGGACAAGCAGGTCTTCGTGGTTTCCCAGAACGGGGCCCCGTACGGCCTCGCGGGGGTCAAGGCCGGCTGGCTCAAGGCCACCGACACCTGCTCGCCCGCACTCGAGGGCTTGATGAGCGTCCGCTTGATCGACGGCTACATCAACAAGTCGGTGCAGGGCGGTCATCTGTACTACAGCCACACGGTCTTCGTGACCAAGGCGAACATGAGCAAGGCTGTTGGTTGGGACTTCTTCAACAACAAGTCCCTCGTCAGCAAGTACATGCAGCTCCCGCTCGTCAAGGCCGTTAGCAACCCGCCCAAGTAATCCCCCACTCGGGAGGGGGCTCAAGTTGAGCCCCCTCCCGACACCTCGTCGCCGGAGGAGAGGCCGCGTATGCCGATCGTCAGTGTTCAGATGTTTCCCGGTCGCACGACCGTGATGAAGGAGTTTCTCGGTCGCGCGATCGTCGATGCGGTCTCCGAGATCGCGGGCCCGCCGCGCGAGAACGTGCAGGTGCTCTTCAGGGACGTGCCGACCGAGGAGTGGGCGATCGGGCCGACCCTGGTGTCGAGCCGCCCGGCATTGCCGCCGCCGGACTATGTCCCAGCGCTCGTGTCCGTGTCGCGCGTCACGTTGAAGGACGGAAAGCGCGCGGACTACATCGCCTGGCGCCGCGACTCTCTCTTCCCGTTCCTCGCATCCCAGCAGGGATTCCTTTCGTCGACGTTGCTGTCGACGGACGATGCGAACGAGTTCTTCGTCGTCGAGAAGTGGACCTCGCCAGAGGCGCTCGAGCGGCACACCGCCGAGGCTCGGACCGCCGAGCTGAGAAGCGAGGAGTCGGAGCTCGTCTCCGCGTCGGTGGACGGTGTGGTCGCCGGACGCGTGATCGACGTGTTCCGAGGGCGCGGCTGACGTGACGACTGTTGAGGTGACGGTTCCCACCTCGCCCGGCGAAGCCGCCGAGCTCTTCGGCGACGGCGTCGCCGTCACGGTCGTCGGCGGCGGGACGATCGTCGTTCCGCTCGTGACGCACGGACAGCTGCATCCCGTGCATGCGCTCATGCTGCACGCGTCAGGCCTCGATGAGCTCGTGGACGGGGACACGCTGACGGTGGGCGCGACGGTCACGCTCGCGCGGCTCGCGGAGATCGCCCCCGAGCCCCTCGCCACGGCCGCGCGAATCCCCGACCTCGAGATCCGCGGCCAGGGAACGGTCGGCGGGAACCTCCACACCGGCGGCGACCTGCAGCCGGCGCTGATCGCGCTCGGCGCGTGTGTCCGCTCCGTGGGCGCGGGCGGCGAGCGGATCGAGCCGGTCGAGGACTTCCTCGCGGGCAGCGAGCCGCGACTCGTGCTCGCCGTCGAGCTCGAGCGGCCGCTCGCAGGCGTCTACCTCGAGCAGCGCCGAACGCACTCGCGCACGTACGCCGTGCTCTCCGTCGCGGTCGCTCGGCGGGACGACGGTGTTCACGTTGCCGTGGGCGGCTTCGCGGAGCGCGCGCACGCGGTCGCGTGTCCCTCGGTCGAGCGGGCGCTCGCCGGAGGCGCGACCGCGCGTGACGCCGCGGCGGCCGTGCTCGAGGACGTCGTGCCGGAGGACGACCCGCTCGCGTCGGCCTGGTACCGCAGGCGCGTGCTGCCCGTCCTCGTCGCGCGCGCGCTGGAGCAGCTGGAGGAGTCGAGATGAAGCTCGTGGTCAACGGAAAGGAGCGCCTCGTCGCGGCCGGGCCTCTCACCCCGCTGCTGCACGTCCTGCGCGAGGAGCTTGGTCTCGTCGGCGCGAAGGCCGGCTGCCAGCACGGCAGCTGCGGCACGTGCACGGTGCTGATCGACGGCGAGCCGCGGCGTTCGTGCCTCACGCCGGTTGGAGCGATCGAGGGCGCGAGCATCACGACGGCCGAGGCGCTCGGCGATCCGGCGAACCTCTCCGTCGTGCAGGCCGCGTTCGACGAGCACTACGCCGCGCAGTGCGGGTTCTGCACACCGGGGATGCTCCTCGCGGCCACTGCGTTGATCGAGCGCAAGGGCGGTGCCCTGGAGCGCGACGAGGTCGTCGAGGCTCTCGGCGGCCATTACTGCCGCTGCACGGGTTACGTGAAGATCGTCGACGCAGTCGTCGCGGCGTCGCGCGGCGAGACCGGCACGCGTGCGCCGTCCACCCTCGAGATCAGGGCGGCGGGCTCGTGAAGGCGGTCGGAGCGAGCCTTCCCCGCTACGACGGGATCGACCACGTCACGGCTCGAAGCCGGTTCGTCGACGACTTCAGCCTGCCGGGCATGCTCTGGGCGAAGGCGTTCCGCTCGCCCGTCGCGTCGGCGCGGATCGTCCGTCTCGATACGACGCGCGCGGAGGCGATGCCCGGCGTGCACGCGGTGATCACGCACGCCGACGTCCCGAACAACGTCGTCGGTCACCAGGAGGTGTGGGGGATCGCGCCGGACGAGCCGTTGCTCGCCGAGCACGAGGTCCGTTTCGTCGGCCAGCTGATCGCGGTCGTCGCCGCCGAGACAGAGGCGGAGGCGCTCGACGCGGTCCAGGCGATCGAGCTCGAGCTCGAGGAGCGCATCCCGTTTCTCGACGTGCGCAACGCCTGGGACGCCGGCCAGCCGCAGGTGACCCCCGACGGGAACGTCTTCTTCTACTACCCGGACCAGCCGCAGCGGCAGATCCGCAAGGGCAACGTCAGCGAGGCATTTGCGGCGGCGGACGTGATCGTCGAAGGCGTTTACCGGCCGGGTGCGATCGAGCAGGCGCCCGCGGAGCCGGCGGCGGCACTGGCGATTCCCGAGCCGAACGGCCGCGTGACGATCCACTCGACGAGTCAGGCGCTCTACTACTCGATGGACATCACCGCGCGACACCTTCGAATGCCGATGGGAATGCTGAAGTTCGTGGGCGGCACCGTCGGCGGCGGCTTCGGCGGCAAGATCGACACGAAGACCGAGCCGATCACGGCGGTGCTCGCGCTCAAGACGCAGAGGCCCGTGAAGTGGAGGCACACGCGCGAGGAGGAGATGCTCTGCTCCACGACGCGCGCAGCGTGGCACGTCGAGATCGCCGACGCGGTGACGCACGACGGGTGGATCCTCGGTCGCAAGACGCTCACGCTTCACGACGCGGGTGCGTACATGATGACTTCGGCATACGCGTGCTCAAAGCACGCGTTCCACCTCGCCGGCGCGTATTCGATCCCCGCCGTCGCGTTCAACACGTTCGTCGTGATGACGAACCACGTGCCGACGGCTGCGATGCGCGGCTTTGGCGTCACGTCGGCATCGTTCGCGGTCGAGACGCACATGAACCGCATCGCGCAGGTAATCGGGATGGATCCCTGGGAGCTGCGGCTGAAGAACGCGAATCGCGTCGGTGACAGCTCGCCGTCGCGCGTCGTGTACGGCAACCCGTCGACGGTCTCGACGCTGCTCGCCGCGGCCGAAGCCGCGGACGTGGAGCTGCCGCCCGACGAGCGAGCGATGACGAATGCGAAGCGGTCGGGAGCGCTACTCCCGGCGCACCTCGTCGAGCAGCAGCGCGAGCCCGTGACGCACCCGCTCGTGTGGCGCGACAACCACCCCGCCCTCGAGGGAGGCGTCTGATGGCTCTGCGCCGAGGTCGCGGGATCGCGACGATCGAGTATCCGACCGGCATGAACCAGGGCGGCGACCCGTCGCAGGCCTGGATCAAGGTCAAGCCGGACGGCCACGTCGACGTGTTCTCCGGCACGGTCGACGTCGGGCAGGGCTCGAAGACCGTCCACACGCAGATCGCCGCCGACATGATCGGCGTCCCGTACGACACGGTGACGATGAACAACTTCGACACGGACACGTCGCCGGTGAGCTTCGGGACGTTCGCGTCGCGCGGGACGTTCATCGACGGGAACGCGATCGCCGTCGCCGCCTATCGCACGCGTCAGCGTCTGCTCGAGGTCGCCTCGCGGATGATGGAGGTCGATCCGGAGGACCTCGAGATCGCCGACGGTGACGTCGCCGTGCATGGTGCGCCGGAGCGGAAGGTGAGCGTGGCGGAGGTCGCCGCCACCGCGTCCTGGACGTACGGCGAGATGATCGCCGGCTCGGGCGCCTGGATGTTCCCGCACGTCGAGCCGGACAAGGAAACCGGCGAGTGCGAGCCGCACGCGGCGATCTCGTACGCATCGTGCGTCGCCGACGTCGAGGTCGACGACGAGACCGGCGAGGTGCGCGTGACGAAGCTCGTGCAGGTCTACGACGTCGGCCGTGCGATCAACCCCACCCTCGTTGAGGGGCAGATCCAGGGGGGCGCCGTCATGGGGCTCGGGCTGGCCCTCCTCGAGGAGTCGTATCCGTATTACCCGGAGCTCTCGCACCGCGGGCCGGAGTTCGGCGCGTACGCGGTGCCGGGGATGGCGGACCTCCCCGAGCTGAAGAACGTCGCGCTCGAGGATCCCGACCCGGTCGGCCCGTTCGGCGCGAAGGCAGTCGGCGAGATGGCGAACAACGCACAGAGCCCCGCGATCGTCGCCGCGATCCACGATGCCGTCGGCGTCTGGGTCACGGAGCTGCCCGCGCGGCCGGAGCGCGTCCTGCGCGCGCTCGACGAGTCGCGACAGCCGCGGCGAGATGGCCGGCGCGTGATCTACGACGAGCACCTCGCCGTCGCCGCGGTCTCCACCGCGGAAAACCGAGCAGAGGGCGCGTGGAGGTTCCCCCTCGTAAGCGAGTAGCCATGTCAGAGATCGTTGAGCGAATCACGTCCCTCGGCGTCGTCCCGGTCATCGAGCTCGGCTCGGTCGACCAGGCGGAGCCGCTGCTCGAAGCGCTGAGTGCAGGAGGCCTCCCCGCCGCGGAGATCACGCTGCGCACGCCGGCCGGTATCGAGGCGATCCCGCTGCTGCGCACGTCGCACCCCGACGCGCTCGTCGGCGCCGGAACCGTGCGTACCGCCGACGACGCGCGGCGCGCGATCGAGCAGGGCGCGCAGTTCGTCGTCGCGCCGAACACCGACCTCGAGGTCCTCGCGGTCTGCAGCGACCTCGGCATCCCGGCCGTCCCGGGCGCGTGCACGCCGACGGAGATCGCCACTGCCGTCAAGGCCGGAGCGGCGCTCGTGAAGTTCTTCCCCGCCGGCGTTCTCGGTGGCGTCGCGTTCCTCAAGGCAA
>PLDP01000022.1:0-5625 GCA_003136795.1 Actinomycetota bacterium | reverse complement strand
CGCTGGGACCTCGTCGCGCTCGGCGAGGTGATGCTTCGGCTCGATCCCGGCGACGACCGCATCGCGACGGCCCGCTCGTTCCGCGTCTGGGAGGGCGGCGGCGAGTACAACGTCGCGCGCGGGCTCCGGCGGTGCTTCGGCCTGCGTACGACGGTCGTGACGGCGCTCGCGGACAACCCGGTCGGCCGGCTCGTCGAGGACCTGGTCCTGCAGGGCGGCGTCGACACGTCGCACCTTCGCTGGGCGCCGTACGACGGCGTCGGCCGCTCGGTCCGGAACGGGCTGAACTTCACCGAGCGCGGCTTCGGCGTTCGCGGCGCCGTCGGCTGCTCCGACCGCGGGCACACGGCAGCGTCGCAGCTCCGCCCGGGCGAGATCGACTGGGCGGCGATCTTCGAGCGCGAGGGTGCGCGCTGGTTCCACACAGGCGGCATCTTCGCGGGCCTGTCGGAGACGTCGGCCGACGTCGCGGCCGAGGCGATGCGCGCCGCGCACAGCGCGGGCGTCGTCGTCTCCTATGACCTCAACTACCGGCCCTCGCTCTGGCAGGCGATCGGCGGTGCGAAGCACGCCGTCGAGGTCAACCGCCGTCTCGCGGAGCTCGTCGACGTCATGTTCGGCAACGAGGAGGACTTCGCCGCGGCACTCGGCTACGAGATCCCAGGGGTCGACGCGGCGTTCTCCGAGCTCGACACGGCGAGCTACGAGGCGATGCTCGAGGAGGTCGTGCGCGACCTTCCGAACCTGAAGGCGATCGCGACGAGCCTGCGCACGGTGCGGTCGGCGACGTCGAACGACTGGGGCGGGATCTGCTTCGTCGACGGCCGCCTCCACGAAGCGGAGCTGCGCCGCGACCTCGAGATCCTCGACCGTGTCGGCGGCGGCGACTCGTTCGCCTCCGGGCTGATCTACGGGCTCTTGACGGAGCTCGACGTCGACGAGTCGCTCGCGTACGCCGTTGCGCACGGCGCGCTCGCGATGACGACGCCGGGCGACACGTCGATGTCGACGCTGGCCGAGGTCGAGCGGCTGGCAGCCGGCGGCCACGCACGTGTCCAGCGGTAACGCACTCGGAAAACAAGGAGCAGCGATGAACAGCACGCAGGAGACATGGCTCGTCACGGGAGCGTCCGGGTGCATCGGCGCCTGGACAGCCCGCACCCTCGTCCGCGAGGGCGTGGAAGTCGTCGCGCTCGACCGTAGCGCCGACGACCGGCGGCTCCGCATGATCGCGAGCGACGACGAGCGCGCACGCATCGTCTCGGTGCAGGCGGACATCACCGATCTCGCGGCGCTCGAGCGGATCCTCGCCGAGCACGCGATCACGCACGTCGTCCACCTCGCAGCGCTGCAGGCGCCGTTCTGCCGGGCCGACCCGCCGGCGGGCGCCATGGTGAACGTGGCCGGCACGACGAACCTGCTCGAGGCGATCAGGCGCCACGGCCTGACGACGCCGCTCGCGTACGCGAGCTCCGCCGCCGTGTACGACGCGGCCGGCGAGGCGTTTGCCCCGACGACCGTCTACGGCGTCTACAAGATCGCGAACGAAGGGACGGCTCGCATCTACTGGCAGGACCACCAGGTGGCGAGCATCGGCCTGCGGCCGCTGATCGTGTACGGGCCGGGGCGCGACCAGGGAATGACCGCCTCGCCGACCGAGGCGATGTTCGCCGCGGCGCAGGGCGACCCGTTCACGATCACCTTCGGGGGCTCGACGCAGCTCCAATACGCGCCCGATGCCGCCCGAGCGTTCGTTGACGCGGCCCGCCGGCCCGCGGCCGGCGCCGACGTCTTCAATCTCGGCGGCCCGGACGTCTCGGTGCCGGAGATCGTCGCTGCCATCGAGGCCGCCGTGCCCGGCGCGGAGGTCGCGTTCGACGACGTGGCGCTTCCGTTCGCCTCACGCCTGCCCGAGCCGTGGTTCGACATGCCGGTGACGCCGCTCGAGCAGGGTGTACGCGAGACGATCGAGGTCTTCGCCCGGATGGCCTCGGGCGCGGCGGCGTGACTACGCGCGGTTTCAATGCGAAGTCGACGGCATGGGGCTGGCAGGGGCTGCCATGAAGCCGAGCCTGCTCCCGCGCTGTCAGCCCGCGCCGATGCCTCTTGACGCGATCAGGGACGTGAAATACTCTTTTATCTAGCTATCTAGGTAAACAGAGAATGATTGAGTTTCATCTTGAGACACGCTCAGGCGTACCGACCTATTTGCAGCTCGTGCAGCAGGTCCGACAGGCGGTGCGGCTGGGGATTCTGCATCGGGGCGATCAGCTGCCGACGGTCAAGGAAGTCGTCGAGCAGCTGACGATCAATCCGAACACGGTGCTGCGCGCCTACCGTGAGCTCGATCTGGAAGGGCTCGTCGAGGGTCGGAGAGGTGTGGGCACGTTCATCGCGAGCGCGCAACCGCCGGTACCTCCGAACGACGTGAAGACACTTCGATCGTCGCTGCAACGCTGGATCGACCGTGCGCGCACGGCCGGTCTCGACGACGAGAACATGGCGGCGCTCTTTGCGGACACGCTTCGTCCGCCGACGATCTCCCGGGTGGCATGAACGAGTCGCCGGCACTCGAGGCGACAGCGCTCGGTAAGCGCTACGGCTCGAACTGGGCGCTTCGCGACTGCACGCTGACGGTCCCGGCGGGATCGGTGACCGCCCTCGTCGGTCCGAACGGGGCAGGTAAGACGACGTTGCTGCAGCTCGCGGTCGGGCTGATCGAGCCGGCCTCCGGGGCGATCAGCGTGTTCGGACACGACCCGCGCGCGGAGCCGCTCGCTGTGCTTCCGCGCGTCGGTTTCGTCGCGCAGGACCATCCGCTGCCTCGTCGCTTCACGATCGGCGAGACGCTCAGGCTCGGCCGGAAGCTGAACCCGAGCTGGGACGACGCGGTCGCGCAACGGCGCGTCGACGAGCTCGGCTTGTCGCGTCGTCAGCGTGTCGGGACGCTCTCGGGAGGCGAGCAGGCTCAGGTCGCTCTTACGCTTGCACTGGCGAAGCGGCCGCAGCTGCTGCTGCTCGACGAGCCGGTCGCGTCTCTCGATCCGCTGGCGCGGCGGGAGTTCCTCAGCGGCGTGCTGCGGGCGGTGACCGAGACCGGAATGACGGTCGTGCTCTCCTCGCACATCGTCGCCGATCTCGAGCGGGTCTGCGATCGGCTGGTCATCCTCGCCAACGGACACACGCAGCTCGTCGGCCCGATCGAGCAGCTCCTCGCCGAACACCGTCTGCTTACCGGTCCGCGCACGGACGCCGCCGCCGTCGCGCGCGTCCACCAGGTGATCCGTGAGAGCCATACGGAGCGGCAGACGACACTGCTCGTGCGCGCGAACGGCCACGTCTACGACGCCTGCTGGGAGGTGCACGAGGTTGACCTCGAGGAGATCGTGCTCGCCTATCTCGGTACGACGAGCGCGGCTGCTCGTGTGGAAGCGCCTGCGGCGGTGGCGCGATGATCTGGGTCGGCTGGCGTCAGCAGCGCGTCGAGACGCTGATCGCCGCCGCGATGCTCGCCGTGCTGGCCGGAGTCGCGATCCCCGTTGGCGTCCACATGGCGTCTGTCTACTCGCACGAGGGCCTCGCCGCCTGCGCGGGAAGCGCCAATCCGGCCGCCTGCGCCAACTCGTTGGGCTCGTTCCAGTTGCGCTTCAACGGCCTGAACGTTCTCTTCACCTGGTCGACGATCGTTCCGGCGCTGGCGGCGCTCCTGCTCGCAGCTCCGTTCTTGGCCGACCTCGACAACGGCACCTACCGCCTCTACTGGACACAGAGCATCACGCGACGTCGCTGGATCGTCACGAAACTGACGCTGAGCGTCGTCGCCTCGGTTGCGGTCGCCGGCTGTCTCATCGCGCTCGCGACGTGGGCGCGTGCGCCGCTCGACCACCTGAACGGCCGCATGAGCACGAACGCCTACGACACCGAGGGGATCGTCCCGGTCGCCTACGCGCTGTTCGTGCTCGGCGTCGCCGTCGCAATCGGGGCGCTGTGGCGGCGAACGGTTCCGGCGCTGCTCGTCGCGTTTGCGGTCTACGTCGTCGGACGCGCGTTCATGGACAGCTGGCTACGGCAGCGGCTGCTCTCGCCTGTCAAGACGACCTGGCTTGCGAACGGGAGCGGTCCGAACTTGAACCAAACCCTGGTGATCAACCAGTTCATCAGCGACAAGCACGGGCACGAGCTCGCGGGCTTCGCAGGCGGCCCTTGCATCCGAAGCTCCGGCGTTCTGTTCTCACATACGAGCATTTGCGCGCAGCCACACGCGCTGGGTACGCACGTGTACATGACCGCCGTGTACCAGCCGGCGAGCCGCTTCTGGGAGCTCCAGGGTGTCGAGTTCGGCATCGTCGCCGGCATCGGCATGCTGCTCGTCCTCGCGGCGGCGTGGTGGACGCATCGCCGCATCGCCTAGAACTCAGCGGGGCGGCGGCCCGCTCGTCCTACGCACGACGAGGTCGACCGGCAACATCTCGACGCGTGAGGGAGCCGGCTCGCCGGCGAGCGCCAGGAGGAGCAGTTCGGCGCCCCGGCGGCCGCTCTCGAAGAGCCGCTGGTGGACGGTGGTCAGCCCGACGTACGAGGCGATCTCGATGTCGTCGAACCCGATCACCGACAGCTGCGTGGGCACGTCGACTCCGAGGCCACGCGCCGCTTCGAGCACGCCGAGCGCCTGGATGTCCGAGGCGGCGAACACCGCAGTCGGCGGCTCCGGGAGCCGGAGCAGCTCGTCCGCAATGCTCCGCGCGAGATAACGGCTCTGCGTCCCCTCGCGGACGTACTCCGGCCGGATCGGGACCCCAGCCGATTCGAGGGCGCGCTCGTACCCGATCGTTCGGTCGCGGCTCGACTGGAAGCGGAAGGGATCGGCGGGCTTGTCGCCGATGAACGCGATGCGGCGATGCCCGAGCTCGAGCAGATGTCGGGTCGCGAGCTCGCCTCCGGCGATGTCGTCGATCACGACGCTCGGCAGCCCGTCGTGCCGCGCATCGATGAGCACGCACGGGATCGATTCGGCGCGGAGCCGTCGCACCTCCTCGTCCGGTGGGATCAGGGAGACGACGAGCAGGCCGTCCGTGCGATGGGCGTCGGCGAGCAGGCGGAACGCGCGTTGCTGGCGATCCGCAGACTCGACGTCGTAGAGCGCGAGGTCGTACGGCGAGGACGCGAGCGCCGTCACGATGCCGCGGACTCGCTCGATCGGGGAGGCCTCTGTCAGGAACGGCAGCACGACGCCGATCACGAGCGTTCGTTTGAGCGAAAGGTTCTGGGCGACCGAGCTCGGCCGGTACTCGAGCGCGCGAATCGCCTCGAGCACCCGCTCCCGCGTCGGCGCCGCAACGTTCCCGCGGTCGTTGACGACGCGCGAGACGGTGGCGATCCCGACCCCCGCCCGCGCCGCGACGTCGGCGATGCGGGCCGGTGGATTCGGAAGCGCTTCCATGCGGTTTAACCTTTTGCCTGCGCGGACGTCGAAAGTCAAGGGTGGTGCCCTTGATTTCCCCAGGATGAAGGCGTAATGTCGCCGCCCATGTTCCTGAAAGCGGTTCCAACCAGGCTCGAAGGAGGATCTCTGTAGTGAACGCGCATCGGAAGACCCGCATCGCTCGCTCGCGGGCCGCGCTCGTG
>PLDP01000221.1 GCA_003136795.1 Actinomycetota bacterium | reverse complement strand
GCAGCTGTGGGAGGACGTCGAGAAAGCAGCCGACTACTCGTTCCCGAAGGCACACGCCGCGTGTTACGCGCTGATCTCCTACCAGACTGCTTGGCTACGCCAGAACCATCCGTGCGAGTACATGGCGGCGCTGATCAGCTCGGTGATGTCGACGAAGGACCGCGTGCCGATCTATGTCAACGCCTGCCACGAGCTCGGGATCGAGGTGCTGCCGCCCGACGTGAACGAGTCGCAGGTCGACTTCGCCGTCGTCGACGGCAAGATTCGCTTCGGCCTGAACGCCGTGAAGGGCGTGGGGGAGGGTGCGGCGCGCGCGTTGATCGCAGCGCGCACCGAAGGTGGCCCGTTCGAGTCGATCTGGGACTTCGCCGAGCGCGTCGACTCGATGGTCTCGAACAAGCGCGTGCTCGAAGCGCTCGTGAAGTGCGGCGCGCTGCCCGGCACGCGCAAGGGGAACCTGGAGGTGCTCGAGCAGGCCGTCGGCTGGGGGCAGAAGCAGCAGGCCGACCGGCTCGCNNCCGACCGACGAGTACGAGAAGAGCGAGCTGCTGCGTCTCGAGAAGGAATCGCTCGGGCTCTACGTCTCCGAGCATCCGCTGTCGGGGATCCGCGACCAGCTGCGGCGCAAGTCGGACGCGACGGTCGCCGAGCTCGACCGCCGCCGCGACGGTGAGGTCGTGACGATCGGCGGCATCGTCGCCGGCGTGCGGCACATGACCACCAAGCGCGGCGACGCGATGGTGTTCCTGCGCCTCGAGGACATCACCGGCAGCGTCGAGACCGTCGTCTTCAACCAGACCTACGACAAGACACGCGAGCTCTGCACCACCGACCGCATCCTGATCGTCAAGGCGCGCGTCGACCGCAAGGAAGGCGAGACGAAGCTCGTCGCGCTGGAGCTGACCGCGTTCGAAGCGGTGCCCGACAAGCGCGAGGTGCGGCTGCAGATCGACGCGACCCGCGCCGCCGCCGGCACGATCCGCGAGCTCGCGCAGCTGATCAAGGACTTTCCGGGCGAGTCACCGGTCTACGCCGACCTGATCACCTCGCAGGGCAAGAAGGTCTACGCGTTCGGCCCGCAGTACAAGGTGAAGCCCGCACCGGACTTCTACGCCGAAGTGAAGATGCTGCTCGGCGACTCCGCCGTCGCCTGAACCTGGTTCTCGCCGCAGGCGAAACCAGGTTCACGTCTCAAACGACTGTCCCAGACATGAACCTGGTTCCCTGCGGGAAACCAGGTTCGGCGTCGCCGTCACCCGGTCGTGCTAGAAGGGCAGGAACGA
Organism: Actinomycetota bacterium; assembly: GCA_003136795.1. Classification (GTDB taxonomy): domain Bacteria; phylum Actinomycetota; class Thermoleophilia; order Gaiellales; family Gaiellaceae; genus PALSA-600. The sequence goes on along the minus strand of PLDP01000221.1, from coordinate 2,403 downwards.
GCGTTTGGATTCCGTTAATTCTCGATATCCCCCGGCCTGGGGAGAGCCATCGCGTTCGTTGTACCGAAGAGAAGGGGAGGAGACGAACAAGATGCCTACTGCGGAAACCAACGTCGTTCTGAGCGAACAGGAGCTCGTCGAGCACTGGCGCTCGTCCGAGCTCGAGCGGGCCGGCTATCCGGCCGAGATCGCTGCCGAGCTCTCGACGCGCTCCGACATCGACCTGCACCGCGCGGCCGCACTGCTCCAGCGGGGCTGCTCGCCCGAGCTCGCGGCCTCGATCCTGCTCTAGGAGCGAAACTCGNNCCCTCGCCGCACACCGGCGTCATTCACCTCGGCCCGCTCCAGCTGCACATGTACGGGCTCACGCTGCTCGTCGCGATTATCGCGTGCGTCTGGCTGGTCGGCACCCGCTGGCGGCGGCTCGGGGGCGAGTGGGATCTCGTCACGCGCGTCGCAGTGTGGGGTGTCGCATTCGGCGTCGTCGGCGCGCGCGCCTACCACGACGTCAGCTCGTGGAACGAGGTGCCGTCGCCCAAGTGGCAGGGCATCTTCGAGGTGTGGAAGGGCGGCCTCGGCATCTGGGGCGGCATCCTCTTCGGAGCACTCGCGGGCGCCGTGGTCGTGCGCCGCGCGGGCTACGACGTCTCGAAGTTCCTCGACGTGGCCGCGCCCGGCTTGCTGCTCGCGCAGGGGATCGGCCGCATCGGCAACTGGTGGAACCAGGAGCTCTACGGCAAGCCGACCAAGCTGCCGTGGGGGCTCGAGATCGACGCCGCCCACATCACGAACCCGCAGTACCTGGGTTACAAAACCTTTCACCCGACCTTTCTCTACGAGCTGATCTGGGATCTCGTCGGGGTCGGTGTGCTGCTGCTCATCGCGCGCCGCTTCACGATCAAGGCGCCCGGCCTCTTCGCCCTCTACGTGATCTGGTACTGCTTCGGCCGCTTCTTCGAGGAGCTGCTGCGGATCGATCCCGCCCACCACATCGCCGGCCTGCGCCTCAACGCGTGGGTCTCGGCGATCGTCTTCGTCGGGGCGGTCGTCTACTTCGTCCACCGCCAGTTCGAGGTTCCGCGCCGGCGCCGCAAGCCGCCGGCGGAGGAGCACCGGCCGGCGATGGCGATCCCTAAAGGCCGCGTCCGGTAGGGCCGCTAGCCTGACCCGGTGCCGGTAGCCGTCCGCGAACTGGAGCTGGACCTCGACGCGTTCGAGGGGCCGTTCGACCTGCTCCTCTCCCTGGTGCTGCGCGAAGAGCTGCCGCTGCGCGAGGTCGATCTCGCCGAGATCGTGATCGCGTTCATCGAGCATCTCTCCGAGAAGGGCGAGCTCGACCTCGACGCCTGCGGCGAGTTCCTTGTCCTCATCTCCGCGCTCCTCGAGCTGAAGGCGCGCGCGATGTTCCCCGAGGAGGAGGCCGAGCTCGCCGAGCTCGAGCCNNGCTCGCCGCGGCCCTGCGCGTCCTCTCGATTGAGCCGCCGGCGCCGTCGATCGCGCACATGGCGCTCCGCTTCCCGCCGGTCTCTCTGTTCCTCGACCGCTGGCGTGCGCTGCTGCGCCGCCGCACCCGCTTCGACTTCGACCAGGAGGTGGCCGGGCTCTCGCGCGTCGAGATCGCCGTCGCCTTCCTGGCGCTCCTCGAGCTGCGCAAGCAGAACGAGATCGCGATCGCGCAGGCTGCGCCGTTCGCACCGATAAGGATTTCCCGTGCCGACGCTGAAAGGAGTCTCTCGTGGACAGCCCACTCCGCCTGATCACCACCGAGGTCACGCCCGCCGCCGAACTGGCGAAAACCGTAGAGGCGCTGCTCGTCGTGGCGTCCCAGCCGCTCCCCGTCGAAGAGATCGCCGCCGCCGCCGAGGTGGACGTGCTGCACGTGAGCGAGGCGCTGGAAGTGCTCGGCGAGCGCTACTGCGAGGAGACGAGCGGCATCGTGCTCGAGCACGTCGCCGGAGGCTGGGCGTTCCGCGCCTCGGCCGCCGCGTCGGTGGCCTGCTCGCGCCTCTTCGAGAAGCCGGCGGAGAAGGGCTTGTCGCAAGCTGCACTCGAGACGTTGGCGATCGTCGCCTACCTCGGGCCGCTGAGCCGGCCGGAGATCGCCCGCATCCGTGGCGTCAACGTCGACGGCGTCGTCGCCGGTCTTGCCGAGCGCGGGCTGATCAGCGAAAGCGGCCGCGAGAACGAGTTCGGCGCGATCCGCTACCGCACGACACCGCTCTTCGAGCGCATCTTCGGGCTCGAGTCGCTCTCGGCGCTGCCGCGCGTCGACGATCTCGGCGCGGACGTGACCGAGATCCGCGAACGGCTCGAAGCAGTCGCCGAAAAGCGCCCGGCCTAAGCGTCGACGCTACGCGAGGCGGGTGCTCAGCCGAGCGACCTGCTCGGGCGACGGCGGCAGGT
>PLDP01000216.1:14462-26013 GCA_003136795.1 Actinomycetota bacterium | reverse complement strand
TGAACGAGGAGCTGCTGGTCGAGGTCACGGAGAACGCGAACACCTACACGCCGCTCGGCCCCACCGACGAGCGCATCGTCACCGACCGCTACGTGCTCTGGATGGGCCGCGGCGACGAGCCCGGCTGGAATGTCGCGCAGCGCTTTCGCCTCGAGGCGGCCGAGGTGGAGGAGGTGCGCGCGGAGCTGCACGAGCTCCTGCGGGCGCGGGGCCGCACCAGTCTCACCTGGGAGGTCGGAACGCACGCGACCCCGGGTGACCTGACCGAGCGGCTGCTCGCGCTCGGGCTCGTCGACGACGAGCCGACGCCGCTCGCGGTCGGGATGGTGCTGACCGAGCCGCCCGCAGCGCCGCCGCCGGACGTCGAGGTGCGCCGCGCGGAGACGGCCGAGGAGCGGCTCGCCGCGGAGACGATCGCGGCGATTGCCTTCGGTGAAACGATGCCGACCGAGCCACCGCCTCCGAGGAACGATCCGAACAACGTCGTCTATCTCGCGTTCATGGACGGGAAGCCGGTGGCGCGTGCGTCAGGCTCGTTCGGCGAGCACGCCGTGTCGCTGTTCGGTGGCTCGACGCTGCCGGAAGCGCGCGGGCTCGGCGCCTACCGCGCGCTGGTCGCGGCGCGCTGGCGCGACGCGGTGGCGCGCGGCACACCGGTCATGGTCACGCAGGCGAGCCCGATGTCGCGGCCGATCCTCGCGCGCCTCGGGTTCCGCGAGGTCTGCGAGATCCGCATCCTGCTCGACAAGTTCGCCTAGTTAGGAACGGGCAGAATGGACGGGTGAGGGTTTCGGCGAAGGCGGACTATGCGATCCGGGCGGCCGTCGAGCTGGCCGCGGCGGGCGACGGGCCGGTCAAGGGCGAGCGAATCGCGCAGGCGCAGGAGATCCCCTCGAACTTTCTCGAGAACATCCTGGCCGACCTCCGCAACGCAGGGATCGTGGCAAGCCGGCGCGGCGCCGACGGCGGCTACTGGCTGGCGCGGCCGGCCGAGGAGGTGAGCCTCGCGGATGTGATCCGCGCGGTCGACGGCCCGCTCGCGAACGTCCGCGGCGTTCGCTCCGAGCAGGTCGCCTACCAGGGGAGCGCGGCGTCGCTGCGCGAGGTCTGGGTCGCCGTTCGCGCCAGCCTACGCAGCGTGCTCGAGAACGTGACGCTCGCGGATCTCGCCCGCGGCGAGCTGCCCGAGAGCGTCCGGGCCCTGGCGGCGGATCCCGACGCCTGGGCGCCCCACTGACAGCCGAACCTGGTTCTCGCCGTCAGGCGAAACCAGGTTCGTGTCTGAGACGCGACGGCCTAAGACGTGAACCTGGTTCCGGCTTCGCCGGCAACCAGGTTCAGGAGAAGACGGTCTCCTTGACCGGGCGCGCGTAGACGATCTGGCCGCGCTCGAGCTCGAGCGTCGTCGCCTGCGCGCGCGTCAGCTGCACCGAGAACTCCTCGCCGTCGTCGCGAACGAGCTCGCATCGCACCTCGAAGCCGAGATGGACGACGCGCTCGACCTGAGCTTCGCGGGTCGAGCCGTTCGGCTCGAGCACGAGCTCGAGGTCGTGCGGGCGCACCCACGCATCGCCGAAGCGATTCGCCTGGCCCACGAACGACATCACGAACTCGTTCGCAGGTGAGTCGTACAGCTCGCGCGGCCCTGCAACTTGTTCCACACGGCCCTTGTTCATCACGACGATGCTGTCGGCAACTTCCATCGCCTCCTCCTGGTCGTGCGTGACGAACACCGTCGTCGTGTGCGTCTCTTCGTGCAGGCGGCGTAGCCACCGCCGCAGCTCGGCGCGGACGCGCGCGTCGAGGGCGCCGAACGGCTCGTCGAGCAGGAGCACCTCCGGCTCGGGCGCGAGCGCGCGGGCGAGTGCCATGCGCTGCCGCTGGCCCCCGGAGAGCTGGGCGGGATAGCGGTCCGCGAACCCCTGCAGCTGCACGAGCGCAACCAGCTCGTCGACCCGCGCGCGCACCTCGGCGGCCGGGCGCTTGCGGATCTTCAACCCGAAGGCGATGTTGTCGCGCACGGTCATGTGCTTGAACGCCGCGTAGTGCTGGAAGACGAAGCCGACGCCGCGCTTCTGTGGCGGCGAGGCGGTGGCATCCTCGCCCGAGAGGAAGATCTCGCCGGAGTCGGGCTGTTCGAGACCGGCGATGATCCGCAGCAGCGTCGACTTGCCCGAGCCGCTCGGCCCGAGCAGCGCGGTGAGAGAGCCGCCAGCGACGTCGATCGAGACGTCGTCGAGCGCCTGGAAGTTCCCGAAGTGCTTCGAGACGTGACGAACCTGGATCGACATCAGCTGACTCCTTCTCTCGGTCTGAGCCTGGTCATGAGGACAAGGACGAAAATGGCGATTGCGGCAAGGACGAGCGAGATGCCGTACGAGCCGGCGAGGTTGAGATTCTCGAACTCCTCCTGGACGCGGAGCGTGGCGGTCTCCGTCTTGCCCTGGATGCTCCCGGAGACGATGGCGACGGCGCCGTACTCGCCAAGACAGCGCGCGGTCGTGACGACGACGCCGTAGATGACCGCCCAGCGGATCGACGGCAGGGTGATCCGCCAGAACGTCTGCCAGCCGGATGCTCCGAGCGTGTGCGCCGCCTGCTCCTGCTCGTCGCCGATCTCCCGCAGCGTCGGCACGACCTCGCGCGCGACGAACGGCACGGAGACGAAGATCGTGGCGAGGACCATCGAGGGCAGGGCGAAGAGCACCTGGACGCCGTGCTGCGTGAACCACGGCCCGAACCAGCCGGTGCGGCCGTAGAGCAGGTAGAGCGAGAGCCCGACGACGACGGGGGAAAGCGCGAGCGGCAGGTCGACGAACGCGTTCAGGAGCCCCTTGCCGGGAAAGCGGCGGCGCACGATCGCGAGCGCGACGACGATCCCGAAGATCGTGTTGAGCGGCACGGCGATCGCGGCGAGCTCGAGTGTGACCTTGAACGCGTGCCCGGTGTCGGGGTCGGTCAGCGCGGTCCAGGCCTTGCCCACGCCCTCGGCGTACACGCGCCAGAAGAGCATCGAGAGCGGCCCGAGCAGCACGACCAGCAGATAGCCGAGCGCAACGAAGCGAACCGAATATCTACGCACGTTCGTACCTCGTCGCCATGCGCCGGATGCCGCCGACCGCGAGCAGCACGAGGAACGAGATCGCGAGCAGCACGACTGCCACGGCCGCGGCGGCGGTGCCGTTCCCGCTCTCACTCAGGTTGAAGACGTAGACCGAGGCGACCTCGGTCTTGTACGGCAGGTTCCCCGAGAGGATCACGATGGCGCCGATCTCGCCGATCGCGCGCGCGAACGCCATCGCGACGCCCGAGAGGATGCCGGGGAGGATGCTCGGCAGCACGATTCGGCGGAAGATCGTGAGCTCGCGCGCGCCCAGCGAACGGGCTGCTTCCTCCATCTGCGTGTCGAGCTCGTACAGCACCGGCTGGACGGTCCGCACGACGAACGGGAGCGTCACGAAGAGCAGGACGAGGTAGATGGCATAGCGCGTGTACGCCGCATGGACGTCGACGGGCGAGTGGGGCCCGTACAGGGCGAGGACGAGCAGGCCAGCGACGATCGTCGGTAGCGCGAAGGGCAGGTCGATGATCCCGTTGACGACCGTTTTCCCGCGGAAGTCATCGCGCACGAGCACCCACGCGATCAGCGTTCCGGCGAAGGCGTTCGTCAGCGCGACGAGCGCCGCGACGGCGAGCGTCAGCTTCAGCGCCGCAACGGCCTCCGGCGCGCTGATCGCGTTCCAGAAGCCGGACCAGCCGTCGTTGCGCGACGACCAGATGAGCGCTGCGATCGGTAGCGCGACGATCACCGAGAGGAACGCCGTGACGAAACCGAGGGAGAGAGCCGTGCCGGCCCTCTCCCTCGTGTCGAGACTGACGATCCGCCCGACAGCGGGCGCGCGTTGCGCGACGCTAGCCAGAGCTTGATCCCCCGACGGCCTGCTCGATCTTCACCATCCGGCCCGTGCCGGAGGCGAACCAGACCTTGTCCGCGTTGCGCCAGCCCCCGATGTCCTTGTCGTCCACCTTGAAGATGCCGGGACGCGCCGGGAACTTCTTGAGCGTGGCCGCCTCTTTCGCGACGGTCGGGTTCACCGGGCGGAACCCGTACTGGACGAGCGTCTCTTGGGACGGCACCGACTTGACGAAGCGGATGAACTCATTCGCGGCGTCGATGTTCTTGCTGTTCTTCAGCACCGCGATCGGAAGCTGGATCAGCATCGTCTGCCGCGGGATCACGTACTGGATGTTCTTGCCCTGCAGGTTGGCGTTGATCGCTTCGCTCTCGTAGGTGATCAGGACGTCACCCTTGCCGGAGAGGAACGTGTTCGTTGCATTCGACCCCGAGGAGTCCTGCGAGACGACGTGTGAGAAGAGCTGCTGCACGTACGCCGTCGCCTGCTTGTCGGTCTTGCCGAGGCGCCGCCGCGCGCCGTAGGCGGCGAGGATGTTCCACTTCGCCGAGCCGGAGCTGAACGGGTTCGGCGTCACCACTTGCACGCCGGGCTTCACGAGGTCGGCCCAGCTCTTGATGTGCTTCGGGTTGCCGTCGCGGACCGCGAAGACGACGACGGTGTCGGCCGCGATCCCGTCGTAGCTCTGCCGGTTCCAGCTCTGGTTGACGAGGCCCGCGTCGACGAGCAGGTTGACGTCGTCGCCCGTCGAGAGGAAGACGAGGTCGGCGGGCTGGCCGGCCGCGACCGCCTTCGCCTGGTTCGTGGACGGGCCATACGACTGCGTGAACGAGACGCCGGAGCCGTCCGGCGTTTTCTGCCAAGCCTGGATGAGCTTCGCCATCACGGGCTTGGGCGTGGAGTAGGCGACGAGCGAGAGCGACGTCCCTTCGGACGACGCTGTGGCGCCGGCGGCGACCGCGAGTGCGATCAGGCCGGCGACCAGAAGCGTCACATTCTTACGCTTGTTCATAGGCATGGTGAACAATTAGCATAAGTGACGCTGATCCGTCAAATAAGAACGATCACGAGTGTGCGCTACGGAACCTGCGTATTCTTGGGTGATGAGCGCTTCCCCGGGCCGGCGTGCGCTGGCCGAGGCGCTGCGGCATGTGGGTGTGCGCGAGTCCCCGCCGGGCTCGAATCGCACGATGTTCGGCCGCTGGTTCGGGACCGACGGCGTGCCCTGGTGCGCGATCTTCGCGTCGTACTGCTTCGACGTCGGCGCCGGCGTCGTTCTCTGCCGCGGCTGGCCGGGGGCCGGCGTCGGCCCGCGCGGCGTCGCGTACGTGCCGACACTCGCCGCGTGGCTGCGTGCAACGGGCCGGGAAGTCGACGATCCGAAGCCGGGCGACATCGTCGTCTTCGACTGGGACGGCGGCCTGCCCGACCACGCCGGGATCGTGATCCGGCCGCTCGCGGACGGTCGCATCGCGACGGTCGAGGGAAACTCCGGCGACCAGGTGCAGCGCCAGACGCGGGCGCGCGCGCACGTTGCGTTGTTCGGCCGGATCTCCAATCCCTCCTAGCAGTGCTAGCTTGGCCAGAGCGCAACGTCCGCCGGGCTGCTCCTCTTTCGCCTCATCCCTTACGGGCGCTCATCTGACATCGAGGTGGAAGAGAGAAGGACGTCATGTCGACCCTCGGCATTGATCCAGGTAGGCGCGCGAGCGCAGCGGCGAACGCGATCACGCGGCTCCACCGCGAGCACTATGGGCGCGGCGCGGTCAGCGCGCACACCGTGATCCAGCGGGACTACGTGATCGTCTTCCTCGAGGACATCTACACCCCCGTCGAGCGCACGCTGATCGAGGCCGGTCAGCAGGGCAGGGTCCGCGACACGCGGCAGGCCTTCCAGGACGCAATGGCGGTGCCGTTCTCGGAGGCGATCGAAGAGGTGATGGGGCGAAAGGTGATCGCCTTCATGTCGCAGGTGTGCTTCGACCCGGACATGGCGGCCGAGATCTTCGTGCTGGAGCGAAACGGCGCCGACTAGCGGGGCGCGCTACACTTGAGGGCGCAAGAACTATGACCACACCATCGCTCACGCAGTCCGCTACCCAGACGCAGCAGCTCGAGACGCAGCAGCTTGAGGCTTGGGTCTCGTTCCTGCGCTCGCACGCCGCGATCACGCGGGAGCTGTCCGTGCAGTTGCAGCGCGAGCACGGCCTGACGCTGAACGACTACGAGGTGCTCCTGCACCTCTCGCATGCCGAGGGTGGAATGTTGCGGCGGGTCGACCTCGCCGAGCGCGTCCTGCTCACCGCCTCGGGGATCACGCGCCTGCTGGAAGGCCTGGAGTCGTGCGGCTTCGTCTCGAAGGAGACCTGTGACTCGGATGCGCGCGTCTCGTACGCGAAGCTGACGGACGAGGGCGCCGCGAAGCTGAAGGACGCCGCGGTGACGCACCTGCGCGGGATCGAAGAGCTGTTTGTCGGCCGTTACTCGGGCTCTGAGCTCGCGACTCTCGCCGAGTTGCTCGCACGGCTGCCGGTGACCGGCTCCGACTGCAGGTCGGCGTCCGAGACTCCTCCCTGCAGCTGAGCCTCTGAGCCCTTCAGCTCCTTCGCGAGCCGCCTGAACGGCCCGTCGGTCTCGAGCAGCTCGTCGAAGCGCCCGCGCTGCGAGATGCGGCCGTGTTCCATCACCAGGATCTCGTCCGCGCGGCGGACGGTGGCCAGGCGGTGGGCGATGATGATCGACGTGCGTCCGGAGAGCAGTCGGTCGAGGGCGCGCTCGATCAGGATCTCCGTCGGCCGGTCGATATTCGAGGTCGCCTCGTCGAGGATCAGGATGCGCGGGTCGGCGAGCAGCGCCCGCGCGATCGAGATCAGCTGTCGCTCTCCCGCCGACAGCCCGGCGCCGCCTTCGCGCACGGTGTGCGCGAGGCCTGCGTCGAAGCGGCGCGCGATCCGGTCGACGCCGACGGCCTGTGCGACGTCGGCGACCATCTCGTCGGTCGCCTCGGGATGCGCGAAGCGGATGTTGTCGCCGATCGTTCCCGCAAACAGGAACGGGTCCTGGAGCACGACGCCGAGCTGGCGGCGGTACGAGCGCAGCTCGAGCTCGCGCAGGTCGTGTCCGTCGACGCGGATCGCGCCGTCGTCCGGGTCGTAGAAGCGCCCGACGAGCTTCGCCGTGGTCGACTTGCCGCCGCCGGACTCGCCGACGAGCGCGAGGCAGCCGCCGGCGGGCACGTGGATGTCGATCGCGTGCAGCACCGGCTCTTTCCCGTAGGCAAAGGTCACGCGGTCAATGTGCAGGTCGCCTTCGATGCGCTCGGCGCGATGCGAGCCGGGCCGGTCGGTGATCTCCGGACTGGTGTCGAGAACGGTCGTGATCTTCTCCATCGCCGCGCCGGCCGACTGCACCTGGCCGTACAGGTCGGAGAGCTCCTGCAGCGGCTGGAAGACCAGGTTCAGCATGAAGACGGCGGAGACGAGCGTGCCGATCGCGAGCGAGCCGCTCGCGATCATGTGGCCGCCGACCCAGAGCACCGCGGTCATCGCGACGATGCCCAGGAACTCGATCCCCGGGAAGAAGAGCGAGTTCAGCCACTGGGCGTGCGTGTTCGTGTGCCGGTTCGCGTCGTTCGACGCGTCGAACTCGCCGAGGAAGGCACGCTCGCGGTTGTAGGCCTGGATGACGGCCATCCCCGAGACGGACTCGGCGATCTGCGCGGTCATCGCCGAGATCGTCTCGCGCACGCGCAGGAACGCTGCGTGCGAGCGCACCTGGAACCACCGCGTGAGCACGAAGGTCGGCGGCAGGATCACGAGGGCAACGAGCCCGAGCCGCCAGTCGAGGATGAAGAGGCCGACGATTCCTGCGAGCAGCGTCAGCGTGTTGACGACGAGCGTGGTCAGGCCTTGTGAGAGCACATCCGACAGCGCGTCGACGTCCGACGTGAGCCTGGCGATGATCCAGCCGGCCTTCTGCTGCGAGAAGTACTTCAGCGACAGGGTGGTCAGATGATCGAAGAGGTCTTCGCGCAGCCCGAGCACGACGTCCTGGCCGACCCTCGCAAGGCCGCGCACAAGGGTCGTCTGCAGAATCCAGGCGAGCGCGTTGATCACGAGGTAGATGACAACGTCGCGCCCGAGGCGTCCACGGTTGTGCGCCTGCATGCCGTTGTTGATCGCGTCCTGCACGATCAAGAGCGCCGTGACCGGTGCCGCAGCGGAGCAGACGCCGACCACCGAGAGCAGCGCCACGCGCAGGCCGTGGCCGACGAGATAGCGGCTGAGGCGCGTCAGCCCAGTACGCCTACGCGACGGCACTGATCTCCTCCCCGAACAGCGACCAGAAGACGCCGCCGAGCGCGAGCAGCTCCGTGGGCGTGCCCGCCTCGACGATCACGCCGTTGTCGAGCACGACGGCACGGTCTGCCACCTCGACGGTGGAGAGGCGCTGCGTCGCGATCAGCACGGTGCGGCCGGCGAGGGCGGGGCGGAGGTTTGCGACGAGGTGGCGCTCGGTCTCCGTGTCGACCGCCGACATCGGGTCGTCGAGCACGACGACGCGCGCACCGGCGACCAGTGCGCGCGCGAGCGCGACGCGTTGCCGCTGTCCGCCCGAGAGGTTGACGCCGCGCTCGCCGATCAGCGTGTCGTAGCCGTCGGGCAGGTCGGCCGCGAAGTGCGCGACGCCCGCGGCTTCGGACGCGGCGACGACCTCGTCCCACGGCGCGTCCGGCCGCGCCGCGGTCAGGTTGTCGCGCAGCGGGATCGAGAAGAGGATCGGCTTCTGCGTGACGATCGCCACGGCGTTGCGGAGCTCCTCGAGGTTCACGTCGCGCACGTCGACGCCGCCCACGAGCACGCGCCCGTCGGTCGGGTCGTAGAAGCGCGGCAGCAGGTTGAGCAGCGACGTCTTCCCCGCGCCGGTGGGGCCGCAGACGGCGATCACCTCGCCGGGCGCGATCTCGAGCTCGACGCCCGAGAGCACCTCGGAGCCACTGCCGTAGGAGAAGCGCACGCTCTCGAAACGGACCGCGAGCGCGCCCGCCGGCAACGACGTCGGATGCGTCGGCTCGGGGACCGTCTCGATCCCCTGCAGCCACGCGAAGCTGCGCGACGCGGATGCGGTCGCGCGCTGCGCGAGCGAGAGGATCCAGCCGAGCGCCTCGAGCGGCCAGACGAGCTGGAGGAGCAGTTGGTAGAAGAGGAAGAACTCGCCGTAGGTGAGGGTGCCGCCGATCACATCGTGGCCGCCGAAGAGCACCACGGCCGCGATCGAGAGCGTCGGCAGGAAGAGCAGCCCGGGCAGGAATGCCGCCTCGATGCGCGCCTGGCGCAGCACGCCATCGCGCACGAGCTCGGCCTTCTGCGCGAAGCGCGCCTGCACGTCGTCCTCGCGTCCGAACGCCTGCACCATCTCGATCCCGACGACGGCTTCGTCCGCCGCCTCGGTGACGTCGGCCTTCAACTGCTGCACCTGGCGCGAGATCGGCATCACCTTGCGCGCGAAGCTAAAGGCGAGCACGAACACCGCGGGCATCGCGATCAGCGCGAACGCCGCCAGCTTGACGTTGACGAGGAACAGGACGACCGCGATCCCGCCGATCATCATCAGCGACTGGAGGCCCTGCGTCATGCCCCAGCCGATGAAGTAGCGGACGGGGTAGAGGTCGTTCGTGGCGCGCGACACCACCTGGCCGGTCGCGTGCCTGTCGTAGAACGCGCGCGGATAGCGCAGGTAGGCCTGGTAGAGCAGTTCGCGCATGCGCGCCTCGACGCGAATGCCGGTGCGTGCCGTCGCATAGCGCCGTGTGAAGTTGAGCGCGAAGCGCAGCACCGCGAGCACGGCGACCGCGGCGAGATACGGCCACAGCGGCTTGTGGTGGCCGTTCGTCGGCGCGATCGAGCTGTCGATCGCGTGGCGGATGACGATCGGGATCGCCAGCGAGAGGCCGGAGTAGAAGAAGGCACAGACGAGGCCGACGGTCACGAGCCGCCACTGCTCGCGCCACAGCTTCGCAAGCCCCTTCGCCGTCGGCCAGAGGCTGAGATCCGGAGGATCAACGGAGAGAGAGCGCCTGCTCACGAGGTCAAGCTACCAGCGACGGTTAACCAGGCTAACGATCAAGAGGTTCGCCGGCGTCGGCGATGATCGCCGCGTGGACGTGAGGCCGATCCCGGGACTGGAGCACCTGCCGTTCGCGGAGGTGTGGTTCCACGAGGTCGATGACGCCCGCTTCGAGGAGACCTCCGCGCAGGCGCGCGCGCTCGGCAAGACGGGGCTCGAGGTGTGGACGACGACGCGCACACCCGAGGTGGCCGTGTTCCTCGAGCCTCGTGGTTACGAGGAGGTGCGCCGCTACGTGATCTCGGAGCTCGACGTCACGTCAGCGCCGGAGCCCGAGCCGCGACGTTTCGTGCTCTATCGGGCGCTGTACGAGGAGATCATCCTGCGCGGCCCGGTGCCTTGACCGTGATGATCTGATTCGCCGCGACGTTCGCGAGCTTCGGCTCTGGTCGGGTCGGCGCCGGCGCAAGACTTCACCGAATGAAGTCGGCTGCCTAGGCGGGCGGGTCGAGGTACAGCAGCTCGAGGATCGATCCGGTCTCGGCGAGCTCGAAGTAGCAGAACTCGCCGTGCTCGCCGACCAGACCGCCCTGGACGAGCTCGCGTCCCTGGCCGAGGAGCTCGGCCTTCGCCGCCTGCATGGCCCCGGCCGTCTCGTAGGCGATGCAGGTGTGGTGGAACCCCTCACCCTTCGTCGCAAGGTGCTCGACGTAGAGACTTTCGCCTGTCACCGGTGCGAGCAGCTCGTAGTTCGATTCGCCGAGCGCAGCGATCGCGACCCGGAAGGTGAAGGGAACGTCGCGCCCGCGCACCGTCGTCGAGTGCGGCTCGACGTTGAACACCGCCCATGGCCCGATCCCGAGCGACTCCGACAACGCCGCCGACGTCCTGTCGACGTCGTGCACGACGAAGCAGGTGTGGTGCAGGGTGCCCGCCTCTGTGATTCCCACCGGTGGAGCCTACCGCCGCCCGTCCGCGAGCGCCCCCCAGCCGAGCGCGGCCGTCAGGGCGAGCGCGACGCCGCCGAGCGCGAACCCTGCCCGTGGTCCCAGTGCGACTGCGGTGACGCCGGCGAGGAGGCCCGTCACCGGGTTCATGCCCGGCAGGGCCATCGTCCAGATTCCCATCACGCGCCCTCGGAAGGCGGGCGCGGTTCGCACTTGCACGAGCGTGTTCGCGAGCGCGATGAACCAGATCGAGAGAAGCCCCGCAAGTGTGAGCCCGACGAACGCCGCGGCCGCGTCCGGCGCGAGCCCGGTCAGGACGACGTCCGCGCCGGTGAGCAGCGCCAGCAGTCGAACGCGGCGACCCGTTGGCCACGAGCCGCCGCCGGCCGCGAGCAGCGCGCCGCCGACCGCGCCGACCCCGAAGATCGCGAACATCGCGCCGAAGCCCGTCGGGCCGAGGTGGAAAGTCCGGGTGGCGAGAAGCGGCAGCGTCACGCCGGCGTTGAAGACCATCCCGGACGCGATCGCCATCAGCATCGTCGCGCGGATCGCGCGCGACCTCCGCACGTAGCCCAGGCCGGCCCGAACGTGGCCGCGCCCGGAGGCCGGCACCGCCGGCTCGGG
>PLDP01000216.1:0-14416 GCA_003136795.1 Actinomycetota bacterium | reverse complement strand
AGCGCGTACAGGATCCAGAGCTGGGCGGCCCCGGTGCGGCTGACGACGAGCAGGCAGACCGCCACGAGCAGGAACAGGAATTGCGTCGTGAGCAGCAGACGACGCCGGTCGACCCGGTCGGCGAGCCCGCCCGCCCAGGCGCCGCCGACGAAGACGGGGGAGAACGTCGCCGCCGAGACGAGCGCGAGGTCGATCGCGTTTCCACCGAGCTGCAGGACGAGCCAGGCCACTCCGACGGCCTGGACGAAGACTCCGGAGGTGGACAGGACCTGGCTGAGGAACCAGGCGCGGTAGGACGGAACGCGAAGGGCGACGACCGCATCGCCGAGGTCGAAACGCCGATTCGGTCCGCGCATCCCCTCGACGCTATCGCGGCTCACCGCGGCGCGGGAGTGAGTGGAGCGTGCCGGGATCGAACCGGCGACCTCCGCCTTGCAAAGGCGGCGCTCTCCCAGCTGAGCTAACGCCCCGAAGCGCTCGCAGTGTAGCTCCACGCGCGGGCCGCACACGTTCGGGCAACCCGTAGGTCGCCACTTCCACGATGAGGGCTTTGCCGCACGAGTGCACAGCGGCCGCCCCGATGCTCGTTCTCCACAGGCCCACGAGCATCGGTGTCAATAAGTGGACCACCGAAAGGGGCAGACCGTGAGAAAGCTTTCAATCCTTGCAGTGGCGGTGTTGGCCTTGGCAATTGCCTCGGCCGCAGCGACCGCTGTGAAGAAGCCGATCGCGTTCACCGGGAAATACACCGGGACCGCGACGACCCAGGCGGCGGACAACGTCGTCACCATCAATGCGAACGGAACCGGTTCCGGCAAGCTGATCGGCGCCGGGAAGATCACCGGAGCCGGCAAGGGCGACAGCTCAGTACAGCCGTGTGTGCCGTTCACCGGCACCGGCAAGATCTCCGGCCCAAAGGGCACGCTCATCTTCAAGGTCAACCCGGGCTCGAGCGGCTGCGGAGACGAAGCCGGAGAGCAGTTCACCGTGTCCGGAAAGGCAACCGTCCTCAAGGGGACAGGCCTGCTCGCCAAGCGGAAGGGGACCCTGCACATGTCGGGCACCTACGACCGCACGAGCGGCGCCTTCACGGTCAAGTTCACCGGGAGCCTGACGGCGTGACCGCCGTGCGTCCCTTGAGCCCTCTAGGAGGAACAATGAGAAAGATCTTGACGATCGGCGTCGCGCTCGTCGCGTTCGCTGCGGTCGGGACGACGGCATTCGCGGCCGCCCCGACCCCACTTCCGTTCCCCGCTGCGACGGCCGGTCCGGTGTTCATCGCCGCCCAGACCGTCACATCGACCGGAGCGTTGCAGAACCAGTTCGCGCCGGGCTCGAGCGTCATCTTCCGCGCGTACGCGGTCGACTCGAAGGCCAAGAAGGTGCTCGTCGCGAAGGACGTCAAGTACTTCTACGTCGCGATCCCGAACGTGCCGACGGTCAAGATGACCTACAGCCCGAAGGCGCCCGGCGCGAGCGGCCGGATGGTGTGGATCGGGACCTGGACGGTTCCCGCCACCTATCCCACCGGTCTCGTGCCGTTCAAGGTGCTCGTCAAGACGCAGAGCAAGCACATCGGCCAGTTCGTCCAGATGCCGGTCGCGACCTCGCAGCTGACAATCGCCGCAATCCCGCAGACGACGCCCGGTAACGGTCCGGCCGCCGTCACGGCGCCCGCAGTGTCGGACACCTCTGTGTCGCTCTACATGGACACCGTCAACGGCACCCAGCCTGTCGGAGCGCCCAAGCGCGCCGTCGGCTGCTCCCAGACGAACGTCTACAAGCGCGGCGAGCAGGTCGTCATCCGCGTGTGGGGCTTCGACCTCTCGACGGGAGCAACGCTCTCGACCGACAACGTCGACACCGCCACCTACACGATCGCCGGCCAGGCAGCCGCGCCGGTCAACTACGGCGCCCACGGTGCCGCCGGGGCCCAGGTGTACTTCTGGTCTGCCCCGTGGATCGTGCCGCCCACCTTCCCACTCGGTGACGTGACGATCCATGTCGCGTTCAAGACCATCGCCGGCAAGACGGGGACCTTCGACTACCCGATCACGATCATCCCGTAAGGGATCTCAAAGCAGGAAGGGACCACCTACACCATGACCATCACCATCAAGCGCGTCGTCGGCATCGCTTTCGCAGCCACTGCGTTGGTCGTGCCCGCGTCCGCCTTCGCCACCCCGGGCCCGGTGCAAGCACCGGCGATCCCGGGAGCCTCGGCCCTGCCGGGACCGGTCGTCGACCCGGGCAAGCCCGCGGCGACGATGACCACGCTCACGACGACGCCCGACATCGCGGTCGCAGGCACGCCGACCACGATCTCCGGCGCAGGGCTTCCGCCCAACAAGGAAGTCAGCCTCACCTGGAGCACCGCGACTGTCAACTGGGTGCTCGATGCACGCCCCGACAGCGTCGACTACCTGGGCCGCACGGCGACGAAGTTCACCGTCCTGCTGGCCACGACGCACACTGACGCAACCGGTGCGTTCAAGATCACGATGGCCGCTCCGCACGACTTCGGCGGCCTGCACGACATCTACGCCGTCGTGGACGGCGTCCAGGTCGCGAAGGGCGGCTTCCTGATCGCCCGCCACGCGACGATGACCCCGAAGAAGGGGCCGATCGGCACGCCGATCACGATCACGTACTCCGGCCTTGGCTCCTCCCTCTACGAGGGCTCGGTGGCGCTCAACTACGACAACAAGTTCGCCGGGCAGTTGACTGCGAACTGGACTCGTGGCGTTGCCGTCGCGCACATTCGTGCATCAGGCCCCGTCGGCAAGCACGTGATCTACCTCGACGACTCAGTCACGTTCGGTTACATGAACATCCCGCAGTCGCCCAACCCCTGGGCGGTCAGCAAGAAGTTCATCTTCACCGTGACGAAGGACGCCGGGCGCCCGAAGGCAGAGATCGACTGGCCGCTGAACGTTGCGCCCACGATGGCTCCCACGACAACGCTCGCCGCAATCAAGTCGGTTGCGGGCGCCACGACAGGTTCGGCGTCGCTGAGCGTTACGAGCGGCCAGATCCTTTCGAAGGTCGACGTCACTGCAAGTGGGCTCACCCCGAACGCTCCGGTCGCCATGAACTGGGCGTCCGTTGTCGGCAGCCGCGTGAACTGCACCGGCACCTGCTGGGCATTCACGACCACACCGATCGGCACCGCCACGGCCTCGGCCGACGGGACGCTGAACACGAAGATCACCGTGCCCGACGGGCTCGGCGGCTGGCACGCGGTTCAGCTCGTCCAGGGCACGACCACCGTCGCGCAGGTGCCGTTCTACGTGAAGCGCAGCTTCGCGAGTGCGCAGCCGATCTCCGACCTGACGCTCCACGACGGCCAGCACTTCACGATCCATCTGAAGGGGCTCGGCTGGACGCAGCTCGACAACACGATCGCCGTTGACTACGACAACGCCTACATGGGCTACGGATGTGGATTCAACAGCCAGGGCGACACCGTGCTCGACATGGTCGCAACCGGTGCACCCGGTACGCACCTGATCGACATGTATCCGCTGCTCTACACGCAGCAGCCCTCGTACGCGAACACGCCTTACGGGATGATCCCGATGCTCTCGTACGCGTCCGACCTTCCCGGGCTCGCGCTCGGGTACCAGCTGCCGGCGATGCGCTTGGCGATCACGGTCGTCAAGTAGGTGGTCCCGGCACGTGAGGGAGTGGCGCTGCAGCGTCGCTCCCTCACGCCCTCTTCGCGGCGCCGGGCAACCACCAGTTCCAGCGACCGAGCACGGCCATCACCGACGGGACGAGGATCGCCCGCACGATCGTCGCGTCGAGCGTGACCGCGACGGCCAGGCCGAGNNGTGTCGTTCGCGCCCGCGTCGTGCGCCTCGCGGATGCGCGAGACCATGAACACCTCGTAGTCCATCGAGAGCCCGAACAGCGCGGCGAAGAGAAACACGGGAATCCACGCCTCGATTGGATGGTCGAAGACGAGCGCGAGCACGCCGTAGCTCGCTGCGACCGACAACGCGTTCAGCACGAGCGCCTTCAACGGGATCACCGCGGAGCGGAACGCGCGCAGCAACACGAGGTAGGTGAAGGCGAGCACGCAGAGCACGAGCCAGGGGACGGCGTCGTAGGTGCGTGAGACGAAGTCGACGCCCTGCGGCGGCGCCCCGCCCGCGTAGACCCGCGCTCCGGCCGGGAAGTGCGCCTGGGGGATGAGCCGGTCACGCAAGCGCTCGACGAACCGGCGCGTGGCCGCATCGCCCCATTCGTGCCGGTTCGCGACGATCACCTGCCGGTATTGCCCACCGTCCACGACGTAGGGCGGATGTTTGCCGGATGCGACGACGAGTGTCTCGGGGTCGCGCAGGAGCTCGCCGACGAGGCGGTGCGTCGCCGCGGCCCCGCCGTCGACGATCACGATGTGGGTGGGCGTGACGAGCCCGCCGCCAAGGGCGTTCCGCAACGCGTCGTAGCCCTGCACCGATTCGGCCGACGACGGGATCCCGGTGAGCGAGCCGGGGGTGAGCTTCAGCGTCGCGGCGGGCAGAGCGAGCGCGATCATCACGACGCCCCCGGCGGCGAGGAAGGTGCGCGGCCGGCGCATGATTGCGCGGGCGAGCCGGCTCCAGAACGCGCCGCCGCGTGCGCGGCCCGCGATCCGGTCGCCGAGCAGCGAGAGGAGCGCCGGTTGCAGCGTCAGNNGCGCGGCCCGCGGTCGCGACGGTGCGCACGACCGCGACGTCCGGCGCAACGCCGCGCGCCAACTCTTCGCGATAGCGGTGCACGACGAGCAGCGAGTAGTCGACCGCCAGACCGAGCCCGATCAGCTCAACCAGGTTGCGCACGTAGGAGACCATCGAGATCTCGTGCGCGACGAGGTAGAGCAGCCCGAGCGTCGCGGCGATCGTGCAGCCCGCCACGACGAACGGGATCGCGACCGCAAGCGAGAAGCCGAAGACGGCGAGCAGCACGAGCAGCGTCAGTGGAACGGCGATCGCCTCGCCGCGGCGCAGGTCGCCGGCGAAGATCGGATCGAGGTCGGCCTGCACGGCGGGCTGGCCGGTGACGAGCGCCCGGGGGCTGCCCCGCAGCGCTCGCCGCAACGCAGCTGTGTAGAGCTTCGCGTGCTGCAGGTCGAGCGACGTGCTCACATCGGCGAAGACGATGTCCCCAGCCGTTTGGAGCGCGCCGGGCTCGCCCGTGGGGACGACGCGGGCGGCGCGAGCGACGCGCGCCGCCAGTCCGCGCTTGCTGCGCGTCTGGAAGACGACCGTGAACGTCCCGTCGGGCCGCTCGCCGAACTGCGCCTGCAGGATCTGACGGGCCTGCTCCGAGTCGGTGCCAGGCACCGAGAACGAGTTCGCGAGGAGCGGCGAGAGGCGCGTCGAGGCGAGGATCCCGACGACGAGCACCGCGAGCCAGACGACGAGCACGATCGCGCGGAAGCGCACGACACCCCGGGTCCAACGCTCCAGCACAACGGGTATTTACCGATTCCGGCGCCGTTGCGGCGTTCTACGGTGCTCGAATGAAGGTCCTGGCTCTCGTCGCAGCGCTGTTTGCGGTCGCCGCCCCGTCGAAGACGGTGCAGCTCGCGATCGTGCACACCGTGCAGGGCTGTCACATCTGGCAGACGGCGCACGCCCAGGGCCCGGCGATCGCCCTGAAGCTGAAAAGGGGCGACAAGATCACGCTGCACGTCACCTGCCCGATGGACTTCCGCCTCGTGCAGCTGAAAGGGCCGGCGCTCCGTCTGGGCGATCCGACGCTCCACACGGGAACCCAGCGGACGGTCGCCTTCCCGAAGCGGGGCGTCTACGTGATCAAGGCGACGAACATCCAGTCCTCGGCCGACATGGGTTGCAGACGCTCGGCCCGGACAACGTGCTCCGGCTGACGGTCACCGTCAGCTGAGGCGCCCCCGGCCCCCGGGGCGCCTCACGGTGTGAGGTCGGCCGCCCTCAGGCGGCGCGGGAGAGCCGCTCGTCCTGGCGGGCTCTCTGGATGATCAGATCACGGTCACCGTGCCGGAGCATGGCGCGTGCGTGGCGCTGCTCTTCCCAGAGCTGCGCGATCCGCTCCTCGAGGTCGAGATGCTCCGCTTTCAGCGTCGCGTCGTAGCCCTCGGAGAGCGCTCGCATCACGTCTACCCGGCGCTCGGAGCGGCGATCGATCTCCTGTCTGATGTCGGTCAGCGTTCGCATACTTCGGTAAAACGCCGGCACCCATCTCGATATTCCTACGAGTATCCGAGCTCGTCCAGCCGGTCCTCGTCGATCCCGAAGTAGTGCGCCAGCTCGTGGAGGACGGTGATCCTGATCTCCGCTTCCAGCTCCCGCGGATCCGGAAACGCCGTCGCGAGCGGCTTCCGGAAGATCGTGATCTTATCCGGCATGAACGAGTCCGCCTGCCAGAGCCCGAAGAGGTCCGGGTCGTCCGGGTCCTCGTCCTCGACGACCACGGCGACGTTCTCGAGCGCCTTCGCGATCTGCGGCGGCAGCTCGTCGAGCGCCCGCTGAACATGCTCCTCGAACCTCACCGGACGACAGCCAGCGCGCCGAGCGCGTACCAGACGCCGAAGCAGAGCCCGAAGGCCCCGAAACCGGGGACGAGCCTGCCGAACGCGCGTTGCGCGCGCGGCCGGCCGAGCAGATGGCCGAAGCCGGTCGAGAGCACAGCCATCGAGATCGCCGTGCACCCGGCGAAGAGCACGAGTGCCGCGAGCGCGAGTGCGTGGCTGGAGATCGCGGCGAGCAGGAGCACGCCGACGCCGCCGCTGCCACCGGTGCCGTGCACGAGGCCGATGCCGAACGCCTGCCACGGCGTGCGCTGCGGCGGTACGTGCAAGTGCGAGTGAGCGTGCGCGAACGCGCCCCGCCGCCAGCGGAGAAGCAGCCAGACCGCGAGCGCAACGATCACGAGCCCGATCATCACCTCGGCGCCCTGCTCGACCCCCGCCGGCAGGTAGGCCTCCCAGAGCACGATCGGTACGCCGAAGACGATGAGCGCCGAGGCGTGTCCGAGGCCCCACGTGAGGCCGAGGCGCGTAGCGCCGCCACGGTCGTTCGTGACGAGCGTCGTCACCGCGGCGAGGTGGTCCGGGTCGCTGGCATGCCGCAACCCGAGCAGCACCGCGACGACGAGCACGATCACGAGGGTCGTGCCGTCCGAGAAGTGCATGAGCCATTGGTCGAGGCCGAACATCGGCTGCTCAGACGCTAGACGCTCGCGACGGCGGCTACCTCGGAGTTTCCACGGATCAGCTGCCGAGGCCCTCGCGGATGCGGTCGGCGACCGACGCCATTTCGAGCTTGGCGCCCGTCACGTCCTTCAGCAGCTCGTCGGCGGTCGGGCCCTGTCCGAGCGACCAGAGCTCGCGCAGCAGGTCGCCGGCGTCGCGCTTCGCGAACCAGTCGTTACCGAGCTCGCTGCGCAGGAACTCGCGCAGCTGTGCTTCGAACGCCCAGGAGCGGAGGTAGCCGGTGACGTAGAAGCTGCCGTCGATGTCGTCGAGGTAGCTCTCCGGGTTGACGGGCAGCTTCAGCGAGTCGCCGAGGATCTCGGCGTAGCGCCCGCGCATCGCCTTGACGTTCGGGGCCTGGAAGAACTCGATCTCGTAGAGGAGCTTCGCCGCGTAGCGGCGCACGAAGTAGAGAAGCGACACGGCGCCGTCGTGCGCGAGGTCCGCCGGGCGCGGCACGTCGAGCCTGCGGTTCAGCCAGGCCGGCTCGGTGACGAGATGCTGCATGAGCATCGCCCAGCCCTCGGTGACCGCCATGTCGCCGAGCCGCCGCGCTTCCATCGAGAGCGACTCGCTCGTGTGCGCGTAGTGCTCGGTGTGGCCGGCCTCGTGGAAGAGCGCCTCCCAGTCGTCCTTGCCGCCGATCGGCTGGATGACGAGCATCACCTTCCCCGGCACCTCGATCGGCGCGCAGAAGGCGCGCGGCGTCTTGGACGGGCGCGACTCCAGGTCGAGATGGACGTTCGCCTGCGAGCGGAGGTCGACGCCNNGAGCGAAACAGCCTGTCGCCCTCGCGCTCCCAGAGCTTCTCGGTGTCGTCGAGCAGCGCGTTGCATTCCTCGCGCAGCTCGTCGAGGCGGAAGCCGAAGCGCTTGTAGAGCTCGTAGTAGTTCTCGGAGCCGAGTGAGCGCACGGCCTCGCGGTCGATCTCCACCGCGTCGAGATAGACGGGGTTCAGGTGCTCGTCGAGCAGGCGCAGCCGGGTCTCCTCGAGCCGCTCTCGCTTGTCGCGGTCGGCCTCGTTCGACATTACGACCCGCAGCATCCGATAGGGGTGCGTCTCGCCGTCGATGGTCGCCTCGAGCTCGGCCTCGACCTTCGCCACACGCGCCTGGTGCTCGCGCGTCAGGTTGCCGAGGAAGCCCTCGCAGGCGAACCGCCACAGCTCCACCGGCGCGCCCTCCATGTGCTGCGCCGTCTCGAGCCGGGTCAGCTCGTCGTAGCGCTCGTAGACCTGTTCGACGTCGAGCGTGTCCTTCAGACCGGAGAAATGGAGGTAGTACTCCTCGTCGATGTCGGCCACGAACCGGTCGGCCTGGTCTCTGAATGCATCGATCTCGCGCGGCTCGGGAGTCACCGGTCCCTAGGATACGGCCCCGTGCAGGAGTTGACGGTCAAGACAGAGCGGCGCACGCAGCTCATCGACATCACCGCCCAGGTGCGTGACNNACGATCAACGAGCACGCCGACCCGCTGGTGGCCCGCGACTTCGAGATGGCGCTCGAGCGGATCGCGCCCGAGGGCTGGGGCTGGCAGCACATCGAGGAGGGCGAGGAGAACGCGCCGTCGCACATCCGCGCTGCGCTGATGGGGCCGCAGGTCGTGATCCCGCTGCGAGACGGTGGGCTTGCCCTCGGCACCTGGCAGGGCATCTTCTTCTGCGAGCTCGACGGGCCGCGGACGCGGAGCGTCTACCTCTCGGTCTTGCAGTAGTCCNNGGTGACCTTGCGTCGCCTCGTGATCGCCGCCGTGACCGTTGGGCTGCTCGCTGCGACGCCCGGCGCGCTCGCGAAGCCGATCCTCGGGCTGACCGGGAACGCCTCGCGGTTCAAGGCGCAGACCGCGCAAAAGTCGAACGTGCTCCAGGCGTACCTCGGCTGGGGGCAGGGCCAATCGTACGGCTCTCCGTTCGGCGTGCTGCTGAAGTCGCTCGGGCCGATCCCGATGCTGCATCTCGGCACCTTCCAAGGAAACACGAACAAGGTGGCGATCACGCCGGCGCAGATCGCGGCCGGCAAGGGCGACGCCTACCTCGGCGCGCTCAACCAGGCGATCTCGGCCTGGGGGCAGGCGATCTACATCCGGCCGATGGCCGAGATGAACAATCCGAAGAACCCATGGTCGGGCGACCCGCCGGCCTACCGGAAGGCCTTCCAGCGCATCTACGTGCTCGTCCACGGAGGCCTGACCGCGGCCGCGAAGCTCGCGGCGCTCGGACAGCCGGCCTACAAGGGGCCGACGCTCGCCACGAACCCGTTCCCGCGGGTGCGCGTGCTGTGGAGCCCGCTCGCGGGTGGAGACGACGCGACCCCGTACTGGCCGGGCGACCCCTACGTCGACGTCGGCGGCGCCGATATCTACAAGGAGGCCGGCGCGGACCCGCCCTGGACCAAGTTCGAGGCTCTCTTCACCTTCGCGAAGGCACACGGCAAGCCGTTCGCGGTGCCGGAGTGGGGGCTCTTCGGTGTCGACGACCCGACCTTCGTGCAGAACATGTGCGACTTCCTGAAATCCCACGTGACCGAGTCCGAGGAGTTCTACGAATCGAAGCCCGGCTCGATCTTCGACCTGGGTGACAAACCCCAAAGCCGCGCCGTCTACAAGAAGTGCATCACGCCGCAGGCCGCGCCGCTTCCTGCGTGGGCGCCGAGCGCTGCGAAACAACTCATGTTGAAGCTGACACCCGACCAGGACTCGGGTGACCCGCCGCTCGACGTCACCTTCGCGATCGACGCTCAACTGTCGGTGCCGATCGTCGAGTGGCAGGTCGTGTTCGGCGACGGTGGGACGGCATCCGGCAAGGGCGACCCGCCCGACACCGTCGAGCACACCTACGCCGATGACGGCGTGTACCAGGCGGTGCTGATCGTCTACCAGGCGCCGCCGTTCACGGGCACCGCGATCCGGTTCCTGACGTTCGCGAAGGTGACCGTCGGGACCGGCAACGCCCCGCTCGTCTTCACGCCCACGCCGGCTTCCGGCAAGGCGCCGCTCGCCGTCTCGTTCCGCATCCAGACGCATCTGCCGAAGGCGGTGCGCACCTGGCAGCTCGTCTACGGCGACGGCTTGACCCATCAGGGAACCGGCACGCCGCCGCACTTTGCCGGGCACACGTTCTCGAAGCCGGGTACCTATCGCGTGCTGTTGATCGTCGACGAGGCGCCGTTCACCGGCACCGTCGTGCGGCTGATCGCCACCGCGGTCGTCACCGTGCGTTAGTCGCTACCTTCCGGCTGTGGCCGCCCCCGTTCAGCGCGACGAAGAGCTCGAGCTCACGATCGACTCGCTCGCCTTCGGCGGGAACGGCGTCGCGCGTCTCGACGGTTTCGTCGTCTTCGTCCGCCGGGGCCTCCCGGGCGACACGGTGCGCGCGCGCGTGACCAAGGTGCAGCGCCGTCACGCCGAGGCGCTCGCGACCGAGGTGCTCTCGTCGGGCCCGCAGCGCGTCGAGGCGCCGTGCGCGCATTACCCGGCCTGCGGAGGCTGCCGCTTCCAGGATCTCGCCTACGACGCGCAGGTCGCTACGAAGGAGCAGTGGGTGCGCGACTCGCTGCAGCGGCTCGCAGGGCTCACCGATCTGCCGCTCGAGCCGATCCTGCCCGCAGCGTCGCAGTTCGGCTATCGCAACAAGATGGAGTACTCGTTCGCGGAGCTCGCGGCCGGCCCGGCGCTCGGCCTGCACAAGGCCGGACGCTGGGACGAGGTGCTGGAGATCCAGAAGTGCTGGCTGACGACCGATCTCGGCAACGCGATTCGCAACCGCATGACGGAGTGGGCGCGCGAGGAGAAGCTCCCGGCTTACGACCAGAAGACGCATGAGGGCTATCTCCGCCACCTGCTGATCCGTGAGGGGCGCAACACCGGCCAGGCGCTCGTGCAGCTCGTGACCTCGAGCGGCGAGCGTTTCGACCGCGAGCGGCTGATCGAGGTGCTGACCGAGTTCCCCGAGGTGCGGTCGATCCACTGGTCGATCAACACCGGCGTCTCGGAGGTGACGAACCTGCCCACCGAGCTCCTCTGGGGTGAGGACGCGATCGAAGAGGAGATCGGCGGCCTGCGCTTGCGGGTGCGGCCGAACGCGTTCATCCAGACGAACACGGAGATGGCCGCCGAGCTCTACGCGATCGCACGCGAGTTCGCGGGGCTCACCGGCGGCGAGACGGTCTACGACCTGTACTGCGGGATCGGGACGATCGGGCTTTCGATGGCCGGCGATGCGCTGACGGTGTGGGGGATCGAGATCTCCGAGGAATCGGTCGCGTGCGCGATCGAGAACCAGGAGTTGAACGCGATCGGCAACACGGCGTTCTTCGCGGGCAACGTCGGTGAGGTGCTGAATGAGNNGACCTCAAGCGCCTGGGCGACGACTACGGCTACCGGCTCGTCCGCGCGAAGCCGGTCGACATGTTCCCGCACACCCCGCACGTCGAGTGCGTGGCGCTGCTCGAACGTTGACGGTGTACCTGTGCAACGCGTGCGGGACGCAATACCCGCCGAGTGACGCCCCGCCTGGGGCGTGCCCGATCTGCGAGGACCAGCGGCAGTACATCCCGCACGACGAGGGGCAGCAGTGGATCGAATGGCGCACGTTCCTCGACGCGCACAAGGCCGAGATCCGCGACGACCACGGCATTCTCGGCATCGGCTGCGAGCCGGCGTTTGCGATCGGCCAGCGCGCGCTCCTCGTCAAGTCGACTGCCGGCAACGTGCTGTGGGACTGCGCTCCGTACCTCGACGGCGAGGTCGTCGAGCGCATCGGCGCCGAAGGCGGGCTTGCGGCGATTGCGATCTCTCACCCGCACTACTACTCGACGATGGTCGAGTGGGCGAACACGTTTGCGTGTCCGATCTACCTGCACGAGGCCGAGCGCAAGTGGGTGATGCGCCCGGATCCGGCGGTTCGCTTCTGGGACGGCGAGACGAACGATCTCGGCGGCGGACTGACGCTCGTCCGCTGCGGCGGTCACTTCGAGGGTGGGCAGGTGCTTCATTGGGCGGAACAGCGTGCGCTGCTCTCGGGCGACATCGTTCAGGTGATCCCCGACCGGCGTTACGTCAGCTTCATGTACTCGTATCCGAACCTGATCCCGCTGCCGCCGTCGGCGGTGCAGCGCATCGCAGCTGCGCTCGCGCCGTTCGCGTTCGACACGATCTACGGCGCGTGGTTCGACCGCGTCGTCGAGCGCGATGGGTCAGCCGTCGTTCGCCGGTCGGCCGACCGCTACGTCCGGGCCGTCACCGAGCCTGGGCTGCCGTCGTAGTCTCTGCCAGAGCAGGTCGGCGTTCGGGAGCAGGAAGCCGAGCGCGACACCCGGCAGCGCTGGGAGGCCGTTCAGGTTCAGCCACACGGTCAGGGCGATCGTCGCGCCGAGCGCGGCGACGAGCGTCACCCACGTCCAGTAGACGCGCAGGCCGAAGCGGCTCGCTGCGGCGAGGAAAAGCGCGAAGAAGAGCAGGTCCGGCACGCCGAGGTTCGCGGCCGCGTGCTCGCCCGGCACCGGGAACGCGAACGAGAGCACGCTGAAGATGTGCTCGTGGTGCGCGACGATCTCCTTCGTCGGGCCGCGCCAGACCGAATAGGCGTCGACCCACGGGATGATGCAGGCGACCAGTACGACCCAGGCGACCGTCTCGAAGTAGCCGAGGAACCACCAGCCGAGGAACATCGTCGCGGCGAGGCGCGCGAAATTCGCGTAGACGTTGAAATGCGCGACCGTCAGCACGGCCGCGAGCACCGCGAATGCGAGGCCGACCGGCAGCACGCCGCGGTAGCTTCGTAGCGGCAGCGCGAGGAGCACGAGGCCGAACACGCACGGCATCAGCACGAGCGCGATCCACGCCACGTCCCACCACAGGCTCATCCTCCAGAGGTCCGGCGAGACCTCGTAGTAAATGAGCAGGGGGACTAGTAGGGCGGCAATTCGGCCCACCAGGGGCCAATGGACTTGAAGGCGTTCCAAAAGGCGGTCTTCGCAGGGGCCTCGTCGAGAGAGGAGTCGATGTCGGGGACGGCGAGCGCTTCGATCGTCGGGGTGAAGCGCTGCAGGTCGCTCACCTTACTGTCGACGGACTGCGCGAGTGGGAAGCCGATCCCGTTCAGGAACTCCAGGGCGTCCTCGCCCATCACCACGACGAGCTTCGGCTCGACGATCCGCAGCTCGCGGCCGAGCCACTCGGCGGCGACTGTCAGGTCGCAGCCCGCGAACTTCACGCAGTTCGTCCCGTAGACCTCCAGCGGGTCGACGTGGAGGCGCTGGAGCGACTTGATCAGCGCGTTCCCGGCCCGGCCGTGGAACGCGACCCCCTCCTGGAGCTCCTGCGCCTGCGGGCCGTACTTGAGCAGGAAGATGTTCGCGAGCGGATGCCCGGTCGGAAGCGCCGTCGGGGCTCCGTCGGCGGCTTGCGCGATCTCGTGCGACAGGCGATTGATCTCGGTGATCGCCTTGCGCAGGTAGCGCTCATAGATCTCGTCTGTCGTCACGGTGGAGGCCACGCGGCAGAGGGACCTTTCGTGCCGCGAGGACCTTCTCCTAGCGGACCCGCTCCTTCGCCTGGGCGACCCACTTGAGCGACTGGAGGTAGGCGAGCGATTTGGGCCGGCGCAGGATTTCGGCCGTCCGCAGCGACAGGAGGAACTCCTCCTGGTCGCGGAACGCCCGCATCCGGAGGGCCCCGGTGCCGACCCCCTGGAGGACGTGAGCGTCGGAGCCGGCGCCCATCGTCAGGTTGTACTTGCGGGCGAAGCGGAGCGCCTCGTCGTTGTAGCCCTCGAAGAGCAGGCGCGCGTTGTAGACCTCGAACACGTCGATGTCGGCGACGTGGCGGTGCAGGGTGCGCGGGTCGGGGATCGCGTGCATGCGGTCGAAGGGGTGCGGCACATAGACGAGGCCGTCCTGCTCGCGGATCGCGTCGATCGTCTCGGCAAAGCTCATCCCACGCGGGATCTCCTGCCGCAGGAACAGGCCGATCACCTCGCCCTGCTCGTCGGTCTTCACCTCCTCGCCCGGGATGACGACGAGGTTGCGGTTGCGGGCGTAGTCGGCCGCCTCGAGCGCGCCGCCGAATTGCGCCCCGATGCCGGCGCGATGGCGGGGCTGGCGGCACAGCCCAATGCCGGCGCCTATGTGATCGGCGGCGACTGGATCGCGATGAAAAAGGGCTCGGCCCTCAACGATCCGCTGTTCACGATGGATG
>PLDP01000248.1 GCA_003136795.1 Actinomycetota bacterium | reverse complement strand
GGCTCGCGCGTCGTCTCGGTCTCCGGCAACGTCGTGAACGGCGGCAACTTCGAGATCGAGGCCGGCACGTCGCTGCGCGAGATCATCTACGACCTCGCCGGCGGCATCCCCGACGGGCGCGAGCTGAAGGCTGTCGTGCCGGGCGGCTCGTCCACCGTGATCCTGACAGCCGACGAGATCGACGTCGGCTACGACTTCGACTCGCTCGCGCAGCTGCGCACGGCGATGGGCTCGGCGGGGATCATCGTGCTCGACGACCGCTGCTGCATCGTCCAGCTCGGCGTCCGCTTCTCCGAGTTCTACGAGCACGAGTCGTGCGGCAAGTGCACGCCGTGCCGCGAGGGCACGCGCTGGCTGACCGCCATCCTGCGCAAGCTCGAGGACGGGCGCGCGACGCAGGGCGACCTCGACCTGCTGCTCGACGTCTGCGACCGCATCAACGGCAAGTGCCTTTGCCCGCTCGGCGACTCCGACGCGATCATCATCGCGAGCTACGTCGCGAAGTTCCGCGCGGAGTTCCAGGCGCACATCGACGAAGGCGGTTGCCCGTTCCACGGCAGCTCGTCGCTCGACCACGTGCTCGCGCCCGTGGCCATGCATACGCACTCAGCGGTGCCCGCGTGACACAGCCGGCCGCAGACCTCGTCACCGTCACGATCGACGAGCGGACGGTGCAGGTGCCGAAGGGCACGGGCATGGTCGAGACCGCCGCCGCGGCCGGAATCGAGATCCCCGTCTTCTGTTACGAGCCGCGCCTCGGGCCGCCGGTCGGCGCGTGCCGCATGTGCCTCGTCGAGGTGGAGGGCATGCCGAAGCTCCAGGTCGGCTGCACGCTTTCGGCGCAGGACGGCATGATCGTGAAGACGGCGCGCACCTCTCAGCAGGCCGCCGATGGCCANNCCGCTCGACTGCCCGGTCTGCGACAAGGGCGGCGAGTGCCCGCTGCAGGACCTGACGTTCCGTTACGGGCCTGGGAACACGCGCATGACATTCCCCAAGCGCACCTTCGAGAAGCCGATCCCGATCTCGCCGCTGATCGCGCTCGACCGCGAGCGCTGCATCCTCTGCTACCGCTGCACGCGCTTTTCTGAAGCCGTTGCCGAGGACGGGCAGCTCGTCGCGATCAACCGCGGCGCGCAGTCCGTGATCGCGACGTTCGAGGACGAGCCGTACGTCGGTCACTTCTCCGGCAACGTCACCGAGCTCTGCCCGGTGGGCGCGCTCACCTCGACGCAATACCGCTTCGAAGCGCGGCCGTGGGAGATCCAGAACGTGCCGACCGTGTGCGGTCTCTGCCCCGTTGGTTGCAACACGACCGCGACGACGCGCGAAGGCAAGGTCAAGCGCATCCTCTCGCGCAACCATCCCGAGATCGACGAGGGCTGGCTGTGCGACAAGGGCCGCTTCGCCTACGCCCACCTCGACGCCCCCGACCGCATCACGACGCCGCTTGCGAAGGCAGGCCCGCGCCGCTTCGAGGAGCTCGCGTGGGACGACGCACTCGACCGCGCTGAAGAGCTGCTCCGCATGGGCGGCGCGTCGACCGTGACCGCTCTCTCCGGCGGCGAGTCGGTCGAGGAGGCCTACGCGCTCGGCAAGCTGCTGCGCGAGGGGCTCAACGCGAACACCGCCGTCCTGCCGGAGGAAGTGCCTGACTGGGGCGATGCCTATCGCGCTCCGCTCGCTGCACTGCGTGACGCAAAGACGATCGCTGTCCTCTGCGACGAGCCGGTCGTCGAGCGCGCGCCGGTCGTCGAGCTCTGGCTCAAGGCCGCGCGGCGCAAGGGTGCGACGATCACGTACGGCGTGCCCGACGGCCCCGTGGACGCGCTCGTCACCGACGACGCGACCACCACGGTCGAAGCGACGAACGTCTACTACCTGCCGCGCACCCCGAACGGCCGTGGCGTCGCCGACGCGTGGAGCGCAGCGGGCGACGACGAGCCGGTCGACGACAGGCCGCGCCTCATTGTCATCTCGGGCGACGAAGCTGCGGGCGATCCGGCCGTTCGCGCGCTGGCGGCCGCAGCCGAGCTCGTGATCGGCATCGGCATGTTCGAAGAGAGCTTCCGCGGTCTCGCCGACCTCGTTCTGCCGTCGACGAGCTACCTCGAGCGCGACGGCACGACGATCAACCTCGAAGGACGGCTGCAGCGCCAACGCCGGACGGTGTTCGCTCCGGTGCCCGATACGCTCGCGTGGATCGCGAAGCTCGCCGAGCGCTTCGACGTTGCCGTCTCGCCGCACGTGTCCGTCGTCTTCGACGAGATCTCCGAACGCTGCTTCGGCGGCATCACCTTCGGCGAGGTGGGCGAGCGCGCTGCGCTGCCGCCGCGCGCCGAGCGTGCCGGCACACCGCCACCTGCGAAGGCGGTCAAGCCTGCGAACGGCCTGCGGCTCGTCGCGTACCGCCCGCTCTTCTCCGGCGCCGCCGTCGACCGCACGCCCGAGCTGCAGTTCCAGCGGCCCGCCGGCGAGGTGCAGCTCTCGCGCGAGGACGCGAGCGCGCGCAAGATCCGCAACGGGCAGACGGTGACCGTCTCGTCAAATGGCACCTCGGTCGAGCTGCGCGCGCGCATCGCGCGCGACCTCGCCGCCGGCACCGTGCGGGTCGCGCAGGGCGACGCCGGCGAGCTGCACGCGGTCGTCGAGGTGAGCGCCAATGCATGAGGCCTGGTGGATCACCATCCCGAAGGCGCTGATCGTGGTCAACGTCGTGATGGTGTTCTTCGCGCTGACGACGTGGCTCGAGCGCAAGCTGCTCGGGCGGATGCAGAACCGCTACGGCCCGAACCGGGCGGGCCCGAAGGGCCTGCTCGTCCCGATCGCCGACCTGCTGAAGCTGATCCGCAAGGAGGCGTTCGCGCCGATGGCGGCCAAGGAGCCGCTCTACATCATCGCCCCCGTCGTCTCGATGTTCACGGCGCTGCTCGCATTCAGCGTGATGCCGTTCGGCGCCGGCTGGACCGTGTGGGGCCACCGGATCAACGGCGCCGTCGTCAACGTGCCGATCTCGCTGATCCTGATCTTTGCGCTCGGCTCCATCGGCATCTACGGCTTCATCGTCGGCGGCTGGGCCTCCGAGTCGAAGTACTCGATCCTCGGCTCGATGCGCACCTGCGCGCAGCTGGTCTCCTACGAGGTGTCGCTTGCGCTCTCCGTGCTCGGCGTGGTCCTGATGGGCCAGTCGCTGAACCTGCAGGCGATCGTCGACAAGCAGCAGGCGACGGTCTGGTTCTTCATCCCGCAGTTCGTCGGGCTCTGCGTGTTCCTGCTCGGCGGCGTCGCGGAGACGTCGCGGCCGCCGTTCGATCTGCCCGAGGCCGACACCGAGCTCGTCGCCGGCTACCACACCGAATACTCCGGCATGCGCTGGGGGATCTTCCAGGCGGCCGAGTACATCAACATGCTCACGCTGTCGGGTCTTTGCGTGACGCTCTTCTTCGACGGCTACCACTTTCCCTGGGTGCACTCGCTCGACGAGTTCGGGCCGATCTGGTTCGTGCTGAAGCTATTCACGCTCGTCATCCTCTTCATCTGGCTGCGCGCCTCGCAGCCGCGCCTCCGCTACGACCAGCTGATGCGCTTCGGCTGGAAGGTGCTGCTCCCGATCGCGACGATCAACGCGCTCGTCACGGCGTTCTTCGTGGTGGCAGTGTCATGAGCTTCATCGTTCCGAACACGCTCAAGGGCTTCGGTGTCACCCTCAAGCAGGTTTTCAAGAAGCCGATCACGCAGCAGTACCCGGAATACAAGCGACCGGTGTATCCGCGCTACCGCGGCCGCCACCGCCTGCACGTGCACGAGAACGGGCTCGAGAAGTGCGTCGGCTGCTCGCTGTGCGCCGCCGCGTGCCCCGCGGACTGCATCCGCGTCGTGCCGGCGGAGAACACAGCCGACAATCGCGTCTCCGCAGGCGAGCGCTACGCGCGCATCTACGAGATCAACATGTCGCGCTGCATCTTCTGCGGCTACTGCGAGCTCGCGTGCCCGTTCGACGCGATCACGCTCGGCAACGACTTCGAGATCTCCGAGTACAACCGCGACGACCTGATCTACACGAAGGACATGCTGCTCGCCCCGCCGATCAAGCGCGTGCCGGTCGCGGACGCAGACCTCTACGACACGCCGATCCCCTACTACAAGGAGCACTCGTGAACCTGGTTCTCGCCGCAGGCGAAACCAGGTTCGTGTCCGTAAGACCGGAACCTGGTTCCGGCTTCGCCGGCAACCAGGTTCCTGGGAGCGCGGGCCACTAGTGGCGAACTTCCTGGTCTGGGCCGTCTGGTGCGTCGCTTCCTTCGCCTGCCTCGCGAGTGCGCTCGCCGTCGTCAGCTTCTCGAACCCGTTCTACTCGGCGCTCTCGCTGATCGGGAACCTCGCCTCGCTCGCGGTGCTCTTCCTGCTCCTCTCCGGCGAGTTCGTCGCTGCGGGACAGGTGCTCGTCTACGGCGGTGCGGTGATGGTGATGTTCCTCTTCGTGATCGCCTACCTCGGCGACCGCACCGGCGAGTCGCCCTGGTCGGGCGGGCCGTCGTGGCAGATCGTCGGCGCGGTCCTCGCGGGCGGCGCGATCCTCGCCGAGGTGTGCGTCGTCGTCGGCCTCGAGGCCGGCGGCTTTCTCTCCAAGCCGCAGCACGTGACCCGTTCGTTCGGCTCGCCGGAGGCGATCGGACGACTCTTCCTCACCGATCACCTGATCGCGTTCGAGGTGACGTCGATCGTGCTCCTGGTCGCCGCCGTCGGCGGCGTCGTGCTCGGCTCGCACGCGCGCAGGATCGAGGGCGATGCGCGGACCTGACATCCAGTGGTACGTGATCCTCGCGGCGCTGCTCTTCGCGACCGGCGCCCTCGGCGTGATGCTGCGCCGGAACCCGCTGATCATCCTCCTGAGCATCGAGATCATGCTCAACGCGGGGAACCTCCTCCTGATCGCGTTCGCGCGCCTGCACGGGCAGGAGGACGGTCAGATCTTCGCGATCTCGGTGATGGCGGTCGCCGCGTCCGAGGTCGTGGTCGGCCTCGGCCTCATCGTCGCGATGGGACGGCGCCACGTCGACTTGGACGTCGACAAGCTCAGGACTTTGCGTGGTTAAAAGGCAGGCGGATAGATGACGCTCGCTGCCTGGATCTGCCTGCTGCTCCCGCTTGCCTCCGCGCTTGCGATCACGCTCGCCGGGACGCGCATCTCGCGGCGCGTGGCGGCGTACGTCTCGACGCTGACGACGATGGGCGCCTTCGCGGCCGCGGTCGTCGCGTTCGTCGAGATGTGGGGCCGTAGCGCCGGCTCCCGCGGCGGCGTGACGACATCGTGGACGTGGCTCGCCGCCGGCCCGACTCACTTCGGATTGACGTTGCTGGTCGACCAGCTCTCGATCGTGATGATGCTGATCGTCGCCGGCGTCGGCAGCCTGATCGTCGCCTACTCCGTCGGCTACATGAACGGCGAGAACGAGGAGCGGCGCTACTTCGCGTACATGTCGCTGTTCGTCTTCTCGATGCTCCTCCTCGTCGAGAGCGGCAACCTGCTGCTGCTGCTCGCCGGTTGGGGGATGGTCGGCCTCTCGAGCTACCTGCTGATTGGCTTCCACCAGGATCGCCCGTCGGCGATCGCGGCCGCGAAGAAGGCGTTCGTGATGAACGCGTTCGGCGACGCGACGATGGCGCTGGCGCTCTTCCTGCTGATCCAGCACACGGGCCATCTCGACTACGCCGGCGTGTTCGCCTCGTCGCCGAACGGCGGAGCGGTCGCGAACCTGATCGCCCTCGGCCTGCTNNGCCCGACGCCGGTCAGCGCCCTCATCCACGCGGCGACCATGGTCACCGCCGGCGTGTACCTGATCGTGCGCTGCCATCCGCTGTTCGAGAACGCTTACGTGATCCAGGATCTCGCCGCCGGGCTCGGCGCCGCGACGCTCCTGATGGCCGGCCTGATCGCGCTCGTGCAGACCGACATCAAGCGCGTGATCGCGTATTCGACGATGTCGCAGATCGGCTACATGTTCGTCGGCGCGGGCCTTGGCGCCTACCCGGGCGCGATGTTCCACCTGATGACGCACGCGTTCTTCAAGGCGCTGCTCTTCCTCGCCGCGGGCATCGCGATCCACGCGGTCACCGGCGAACAGGACATCCGCAAGCTGGCCGGGGTCGGGAAGCTGATGCCGTTCACGAAGATCGTGTTCCTGATCGGCTCGCTGGCGCTCGTGGGGATCCCGCCGTTCGCAGGCTTCTTCTCGAAGGACCCGATCATCGGGGCGGCGCTCGGGCACGGCGGCTGGTACGGCGACGTCATCTACGCGGCGTGCGTGATCGGCGCGTTCCTCACCGGCATCTACGCGTTCCGGCTCTTCTTCATCGTCTTCACCGGCGAGCCGACGGCGTTCGTGCGCGAGCACTTCCACGCCCACCACGGCCAGGAAGGGCCGCTGTCGATGCGCTGGACGGTGGGCGCGCTGGCCCTGCTCTCGACCGTTGGCGGTCTCTTGCAGTTCACGCCGTTCTGGACGCCGTTCTCGAACTGGCTCGCCCCGGTCGCGGGAGCGATCGTCGAGCCGACGAGACCACAGGAGTACGTCACGTCTCTCGTCGCGGTGGCCGTCGGCGTGGCCGGCATTGTCGTCGCGTGGGCGATCTACGCCGCGAAGCGCGTGAAGGCGCCGAGCGCCGTGAAGCTGTTCGAGCAGAAGTTCTACTGGGACGAGCTCTACGACGTGCTCTGGTACCGCAGCTCCGATCTGCTCGCGCGCGGCTTCAACGCGGTCGTCGAGCGTCCGCTGATCGCCGGCTCGATGAGCGCCGTCACCGGCGCGCTGGGGCTCGGCTCGCGTGAGCTCTCACTCGCGCAGACCGGTCTCGTCCGCACCTACGCCTTGGCTCTTGCAGGCGGCCTTGCGATCCTCGCGGTCGTCTTCCTGGCGGTCCGCTGATGTCGAGCTGGCTGACAACGATCCTGATTCTCTTGCCGATGGCCGGCGCGCTCGTTGTGGCCGTCGCGCCGCTGCCCGCGTACTGGCTCGGCTCGCTCGCAGCGCTGATCTCGCTGGTCGAGGTCGGCTTCTGGATCACGAGCGCGTCGAAGTTCGACTTCGGCTCGCCGTCGCTGCAGTTCGCGCAGGATCACTCGTGGTTCCGCGACCTCGGCGTCAGCTACCACATCGGCCAGTACGCGTTCTCGCTCTGGTTCGTCGGGATGACGGTCGTCGTGATGGCGGCGTGCACGATCTACGGCTGGTGGGTCGGGCGCGACCGCGGCCGCGCCTACTTCGCGCTGATGCTCTTCCTTACGGGTGCGATCGTCGGCGTCTTCACCGCGCAGGACCTGCTGCTCTTCTACGCGTTCTTCGAGGCGATGCTGATCCCGCTCTACGTCCTGATCGGCGTCTGGGGCGGCGCGAACCGCATGCGCGCGACAATCACCTTTGTCGTCTACACCGTCGTCGGCTCGCTGTTGATGCTCGCGGCGATCATCGTGCTCGGCTTGCAGCAAGGGACGTTCGACCTGACGAAGATGGGCACCAGCTCGTCGACGTGGCTCTTCCTCGGCTTCGTCGTCGCCTTCGCGATCAAGTCGCCGCTCTTCCCATTCCACGGCTGGATGCCGATCACCTATCGCGAGTCGCCGCCGGAGGTGTCGGCGGTGCTCTCCGGCGTCGTCGGCAAGGCGGGCCTCTACGGGCTGCTGCGCATCGCGATCCCGGTGTTCCCGACGGTCGCGCACGACTGGCGCTACGTCCT
>PLDP01000086.1 GCA_003136795.1 Actinomycetota bacterium | reverse complement strand
CATCGGCGAGGCCGGCGAAGAGGTCAAAGAAGAAGTCGCCGCCCCGGCGAAGGTCGAAACGGCGCCCGAGCCCCAAAAGGTGTCTGACACCAAGGTGTCAGACACCCCTTCGAGCAACGGCGGCCGCGTCAAAGCCTNNCCCGACGGGCGCATCGTCGCCGAGGATCTCGAGCGCGCCCAACCCGCCGCCGTCGAGCTGTCGACCGGCGAGATCGAGTCGATCCCGCTGACGAAGATTCGCAAGACGATCGCGCGCCGGCTGACCGCTGCGTGGGAGGCACCCGTCTTCCAGCTCACGGTCAGCGCCGACATGACGCGCGCGAACGCACTCGTCGCGGCAGCGCGCGAGCTGAACCCCGACGTGCGTGTCACGGTCACCGACCTGCTCGCGAAGGTGTGCGCGCGCGCGCTGATGCGTCACCGCGACGTGAACGTGCAGTACACCGACGACGCGCTGCTGAAGTTCCCGACGGCGAACGTCGGCATCGCGGTCGCGGCGCCGCAGGGGCTCGTCGTGCCGGTGCTCCGCAGCGTCGAGCGGCTGACGCTGGCCGAGGTCTCGGCCGCCCGCGGCGAGGTCGTGAGCCGTGCGCGCGAGAGCAAGCTGACGGCACAGGATCTGGAGGACGGCACGTTCACGATCTCGAATCTCGGCATGTTCGGCATCGAGCAGTTCGTCGCCGTGCTCAACCCGCCGCAGGCCGCGATCCTGGCGGTCGGCGCGACGATCGACGCGCCGACCGTGCTCGACGGCGCCGTCATCGTGCGGCCGATCATGAGCATGACCTTGACTGTCGACCATCGCGCCGTCGACGGCGCGGCGGGCGCGGACTTCCTGCGCACGGTCAAACAGTTCGTGGAAGAGCCCGCACTCGCGCTGTGANNCATGCGCATCGCGCTCTCGGAGGGAGAGCCGACCGGGGCGGGTGTCGCCATGATCGACGTCGACGACGCGCTCGCAGCTGCAGACAGGCTCCGCGGCGATGGCGTCGAAGTGGGCACGGTGGTCGACCTCGCCGGGCAGATGCGTATCGTCGACGTGTACGACCCGGACGGAAACCGGATCCAGCTCGCGCAGCAGATGAGCGCCTGATGATCCGCAACGGCTCGCACGCCGACGTTCCCTTCATGCGCTCGATGCTGCCGCACGCCTACGGCTGGCACGCGAACGCGCTCGACGCCGACATTCCGCTGACGCGCTACGTGGACAACTGGGGCCGTTCCGGCGATCTCGCCCTGATCGCGCACGAGACGGGGAACCGTCTCGGCGCCGCCTGGTTCAGGCTCTTCCCGGCGGACGAGCCGGGGTACGGCTTCGTCGACGAGCAGACGCCGGAGCTGTCGATCGCGGTCGTGCCTTCGCGCCGCCGGCACGGCGTGGGGCAGGAGCTCCTCGACGCGCTGTTCGAGAAGGCGCGTGCCGAGGGGCATGCTGCGGTCTCGCTCTCAGTGGAGCAAGACTCGCCGGCCGTCGCGTTCTACGAGCGCAACGGCTTCGCAGCCGTCGGCGAGTCGCAAGGCGGACTCGTCATGAAGCGCACGCTCTAGCCGCCGGTTGCGGCCACGCGCACGGAGACGGCGCCCTTGGCCGTCACCGTGAAGACGTGCGAGTGCACCGAGCCCTTCACCGTCACCGTGCTCGTCTTCTTGCCGACGCGCAGGGTCACCTTCCAGCCGGCTGCGGTCCCGGTCCACGTCACCTTGTAGCGATGCCCGCTCACCGAGAGGCCGATCGAGTGCGGGCTGCCGGTGGCGCTGGTCGTCGTGGTGTTGGTGGTCGTGGTGGTGTTGGTGGTGGTGGTGGTCCTGGTCGTCGTCGAGCCGCCCGTCGAGCCCGTCGTGGTGGTCGTCGCCGTCGTCGATTTGAAGGTGACGACGAGCGTCTCGTAGTCGCCCTCCTGGATCACCGCGGGGCTGTCGCCGTTGGTGGACATCGACCACAGCTCGGAGATGTCGTTGTCGGACGGCGAGACGGGCGTGGTCGCCTGGTCGTCCGCGCCGGGGCTGTATGCGAGGCGCGAGAAGAAGATCTTCGTCCCGTCGAGCGAGAACGACGGCCAGAGGTCGGTGTTGGTGGTCAGTTGCGTCGCGTTGCCGCCTGCGACCGGCACGGTGAAGATGCCGGTGTTGTCGAAGCCGCCCGCGTAGACGATCGTCGTGCCGTTCGGGGCAAAGGCGATGCGGCCGCCGCTCTCCAGGTCGGTCATCAGGTCGGTGGCGAGGTCGCTGGTCGTCGCGCCGGCAACGGTGAAGAGCTCGAGCGTGACGGTCTCGTTGTCGTTGGCGTCGAACGAGTCGCGCGCGAACGCGATCTGCTTGCCGCTCGGCGAGTACACCGGCAGCGAGTCGGTCGCGCCGGCGGGCGTCGCGAGCACCTGCTTGGCCGTCCCACCGCCGATCGGCACGGTGTAGATGCCGTCGCTCGTCGCGAAGAGCACTGTTTTGCCGTCGGGCGAGAGGCTGCCGGACGTTGCAGCCTCGGCACCGCTGATCGCAACCGGCGTGCCACCGCCGGTCGCGATGAGTGCCAGGCCACCGGTGTCGGGCGTTGCGACGAGCACGTCGTCGCCGTTCGGCGTGACCGCGAGCGCCTGCACCGACGCCGATCCGTCGTTCGTGTAGAGCGTCGTCGTGCCGGCGGCGGCGGCCGTCGCGAGGTAGAGCGAGCCGGACTCGTCGGTGTAGGCGATGTTGGTCGTAGTAGCAGCCGACGGCGCCAACGTGAACGCCGCACCCGCGAGGGCAACCGCCAGCAGGGCAAGGAGCGCATTCCGGTGCACGACTCTCATGAAAGCACCACTCACGCCGAGTGGGGCCGATTCTTAGGTAAAATCGGAACTACGTGAGCTTCGCGGCGAGCCAGCGCTGCACGTCTGCGAGGAACGCCGGATCGAGCGTGTGCGGGAGCGGATACTCCTCGTAGAGGAGTTCCGCGCCGGCAGCGAGCAACTGGTCGCGCGTGGCGCGGCCGAACTCGA
Organism: Actinomycetota bacterium; assembly: GCA_003136795.1. GTDB lineage: Bacteria > Actinomycetota > Thermoleophilia > Gaiellales > Gaiellaceae > PALSA-600. The sequence continues at coordinate 1,500 of PLDP01000086.1, read as the reverse complement.
CCGGGATCACCGGGTCGAAGCTGCCGTGCCCGAGCGCCACGGGCGGCAGCGGCCGCGACGTGTCCAGCGACCAGCCCTCGACGACCGGGATGAACCCNNGGCGGCAGCGACAAAGGCCCGCGCGGGCAGTACCCGTGCAGGCGGCGCTCGGGATCCAAGACGTCGAGCAGCGGGAAGAGATCGTGCTCGTCGGCGCCGCGCCCGTGGAAGAGCACGAGCGCGCCTGCGGCCTCGCCGTTGGCGGGACGCTCGCGGACGATCACGCGGAGCGTTCCGCGCGCGGGTTCGGCAGCGGCGTGAGGACCTGCTCGACCTGGGCGCGGTACTGCTCGTAGTTCGGCGGCAGCGAGAGCGACTCGCCGAGCGTCTCGAACGGCTCGTCGGCGGTGAAGCCCGGGCCGATCGTCGCGATCTCGAACAGCACGCCGCTAGGCTCGCGGAAGTAGATCGACTTGAAGTAGAAGCGATCGATCACCGGCGTCGGCTGGCCGCCGCCCTCGATCACGCGGGCGCGCCACGCTTCGTGTTCCTCGGGCGGCGCGGACCACGCGACGTGGTGCACCGTGCCGGCGGCCTGCAGACCGTGCTCGGCCGGCGGCGGGTCGTAGCGGTAGAAGCCGCTGCGCGAATCGCCGCGCACCTCCCAACCGGGCTCGAACCCCAACGCACGCAAGAGACCCTCGCTCCGCTCGGGATGGGCGGCGTACGCGCGCACGCCGGCGAAGCCGCGAATGCGGTGCTCCTCCGGGATGTCCGGCGCGTTCGCGGTCAGCGGCGGGTCGCCCGAATCGTCGACAACGAGCTCGAGCGTGAGCCCCTCCGGGTCGCGGAAGATGAGCGCGCCGTTCCCGACCACGCCGCCGACCCGCGCCTGCCAGAACTCGAGTGACTCCTCGGAGCCGACGCGAAACGAGACGCGGTGCACCATCCCGTCGCCGGCGCGGCCGGGCGGNNAGGTGGTAGACGTTCGGGTCGTCCTGGTTGACGGTCTTCTTGACCATCCGCAGGCCCAGCTCGCCCGCGTAGAAGTTCACGTTGCCGGGCGCATCGCCGGTGATGCAGGTGACGTGGTGGACGCCTTCAAGCTTCATCGCTCGTAGCATGCCGGAATGCGTGCAGCTGTCATCGCGGAAGGCGCCCTGCACATCGAGGAGCGGCCCGACCCCGTGCCGCAAAGCGGCGAGCTCCTGATTCGCGTCCGCGGCACGGGCGTGAACGGCGCCGATCTGATGCAGCGCGCGGGCCACTATCCGCCGCCGCCCGGCGCGCCCGTCGACATCCCCGGCCTCGAATGCGCGGGTGAGACCGACGACGGCCGGCGCGTGATGGCGCTTCTGCCCGGCGGCGGCCATGCCGAGCTCGTCGCCGTGCATGCCTCGCACACGCTCCCGATCCCGGAGAACGTCACGTGGGCGGAAGCGGGCGGCTTCGTCGAGACGTTCGCGACCGCGCACGACGCCCTCTTCACCCAGGCGCAGCTGCAGCCCGGCGAGCGGCTGC
>PLDP01000104.1 GCA_003136795.1 Actinomycetota bacterium | reverse complement strand
AGAGGTGTCTGACACCGAGGTGTCAGACACTCCCCCGGAGCCCGTCGCCGACGAGCCGAGCCCGGCCGAGAACGGCGACGAGGACTGGGGCTACACGCCGATGAGCCAGTGGGGGTTGGACGAGTAAGAGCCCCAGTCGCTACACTGGCGACCGCTTCGCGGGCTCACGCCTGCGAGCATCATGCTTATGGACTACGCGATCATCCGTTTGGGCGGCAAGCAGTACCGCGTCCGTGAGGGCGAGTACCTCGTCGTGGACCGCGTCAAGTTCGACGAGGGGAAGACGTTCAACCCGGACGTGCTCCTCGGCGACTCGGGCGTGACCGTCACGGCCAAGGTGCTCGCGCACGAGCGCGGGCCGAAGATCCGCATCGGCAAGTACCGCAAGCGGACCGGCTACAAGCGCCACAACGGCTTCCGCGCGGCGACGTCGCGCATCGAGATCTCGCTCGGCGCAACCAAGCGCGCCGCCGCGAAGAAGACCGAGACTGTCGCTGCCGCGCCCAAGCCGGCGCCGAAGGCCGAGCAGCCGGTGGCAGTTGCCGCTGCGCCCGACGATCACGTCAAGGGCATGCCGAGCGGTTACGAGGAGCTGACGGTCGCGCAGGTCTCCGAGGGCGCGAAGACCTGGAACCGCACGATGCTCCAGGCTGCTCTCACCTACGAGCAGGCGCACGCGGCGCGCAAGGGCGCGATCTCCGCGCTAACGTCTGCGCTGAAGTCGAAGGAGGAGGGCGCCTAGATGGCACACAAGAAGGGCCTCGGCTCCTCGAAGAACGGTCGTGACTCGAACCCCAAGTACCTCGGGGTGAAGATGTTCGACGGNNACGAGCGGCGAGCGCCGCTTCGTGTCGGTCGTCGAACCGCAGGCCTAGCTCCGTGTTCAGCGACCGGGCCCGGATTCACGTCCAGGCCGGGAAGGGCGGCGACGGCGGGCTCAGCTTCCGGCGGGAGAAGTTCGTCCCCAAGGGCGGCCCGGACGGCGGCGACGGCGGGAACGGCGGCGACGTCGTGCTGCTCGCCGATCCGTCGCTGCGCGACCTTTCGTCGCTGCAGCGGCGCAAGTGGATCAAGGCGGAGCGCGGCGGCAACGGCCGCGGTGCGCGCAAGCACGGCGCCGACGGCGACGACGCAGAGCTACGGGTCCCGGTCGGCACGCAGGTGTTCACCGACGGCGGCGACCTGATCGCCGACCTGGCACACGCCGGCGCGCGCGTCGTGCTCGCGCACGGCGGCCACGGCGGACGCGGCAACGCGCGCTTCGTCTCGTCGACGCGGCAGGTGCCGCGCTTCGCCGAGGTCGGGCCGCCCGGCGACGAGAGCGACGTCGAGCTGCACCTGAAGCTGCTCGCAGACGCGGCGCTCGTCGGACTGCCGAACGCGGGCAAGTCGTCGCTGATCTCGCGCATCTCGAATGCGAAGCCGAAGGTCGCGGAGTATCCGTTCACCACCTTGCAGCCCATTCTCGGCACGGTCGAGGCGCCCGACGGGCGGCAGATGGTGATCGCCGACGTGCCGGGCCTGATCGAGGGCGCGAGCGAAGGCGTGGGCCTCGGCCACGAGTTCCTCGCTCACCTCGAGCGCGCGCGCACGCTGATCCACGTGATCGATGCCTCGCAGCCGGCCGACGAGCAGTGGCGGACGATCGACGCCGAGCTCGGCGCGTACGGTGCCGGCCTCGACGAGCGGCCGCAGATCGTGGTGCTGAACAAGATCGACCTCGAACCGGACCCAGAGTTCACCATCGACGACCCGCGGATCACCGCCGTGTTCCGGCTCTCGTGCGCGACGGGCGAGGGCCTCGACGACTTTCGCCGCCGGCTCTTCTCGCTCGTCCCCGAGCCGGAGGGAGAAGAGCGGAGCGAAGACGAGCTCGCCGACTACCTCGTCTACCGCCCCCAGCCGAAGGCACGCGGCTGGCGCCTGCTGCGTACCGAAGACGGGTTCCGCGTGCTCGGGACGCCGCCGTCCGAGGAGGACCTGGAGCGCGCGCTGCGCGCTGCCGGCGCGAAGGACGGGGCGACGGTCGAGATCGGCGACGAGGAGTTCGAGCTCGCGTGATGCTCGGGCTCTTCGGCGGGGCGTTCGACCCACCGCATCGCGGTCACGTCGAGCTCGCGCGGCGGGCGAAGGCCGAGCTCCGGCTCGACAAGCTGATCGTCCTCGTCGAGGCCAACCCGGGCCACAAGCACGTCGAGACACCGGCGGACGTGCGGCTCAGGCTCACCCAGGCCGCCTTCCCGGACGACGACGTGCTCCTCGACGAGCACGCGCGCACGGTCGACACGCTGCGCGCGCACCCTGAGTGGAGCGACCCCATCTTCCTGATCGGCGCCGACCAGTTCTGCGACCTCCCCAGCTGGCAGGAGCCGGACGAGGTGCTGCGCCGGACCCGCCTCGGGGTCGCAACCCGGCCGGGCTTCCCGCGCGAACGGCTCGAGCGCGTGCTCGCGGAGCTCGAGCAGCCCGAGCGGGTGCTCTTTTTCGAGATCGAGCCGACCCCGGTTGCCTCGAGCGACCTGCGGGCGCGGTTTGTCGAGGCAGATGTGCCGTCCGCGGTCGCGGACATCATCCGGCGCGAGAAGCTGTATGCCTTCTAGACCCGGGTACACTTCAGCCGCTTGAGCCCTCTCGAACAGGCACGCCGGATCGCGGCAATCGTCCAGGACAAGCTCGGCCGCGACGTCGTCATTCTCGACATGCAGCCCGTCTGCGCCTACACCGACTACTTCGTCGTGGCGACGGGTGGCAACGCGCGCCAGACGAAGGGGATCTGGGACGAGGTGCACGGCCGGCTGAAGCACGAGAACGACCTGCTGCCGCGCTCGGTCGAGGGCGAGCAGGAGGCGACGTGGATCGTCGGAGACTACATCGACGTCGTCGTGCACGTCTTCACCCCAGAGGCGCGCGAGTTCTACCGCCTCGAGGACCTGTGGGACGACGTCCCGCACGAGACGTTCGCGACTGCGTAAACGGTGTCTGACACCAAGGGTGTCAGACACCGTTCGACGCTACACTGACGCCGCTGCCTGGGCCCATAGCTCAGCTGGGAGAGCATTTGGCTGGCAGCCAAAAGGTCGTCGGTTCGAGCCCGACTGGGTCCACCTGAGAAGCCCCCTGACGGGGGCTTCTTTCTTTCAGTCGCCCGGCGGCCGCACGACGGCGCCGCCGTCGGCGCGCTGGACGACGAGCGGCAGCATCCGCTCCGAGAGGTACGACTCGATCGCGTGCACCGCCTGGTCGACGAGCCGGTCGTGCTCGTCGGAAGCGAAGCGCACGTGCAACGAGCAGCGCTCGTCGCTCTCGACGACTTCCGCCAGCAGTCCGTGCGCGGCGAGGGCATCCGTCAAGTCGTTGCCGAAGCCCCGCCGGGGGATGTCGATGTGAATCGTCTCGGTCATTTCGTTTCCGAGTACCCGTGTTGAGCAGGCGTTACGCATCGGAACTTCTACGGCCGCAAGCTCGTGCCGGACGTCACACCTGGAAATGGCAGGCGAATGGTGGTCGGGAGTCGAGCTACGACACCTGGTCGCCCTGGACGCGGTTGCGCGCGAAGGGTCGTTCAGGCGTGCTGCGACGCGCCGGGCGGGCGCCTGCGCGAACCGTCGATCGCGTAGATCTTCGATCAACGAGTTCGGCGACGTCGATCAACCGACCGGGGGCTTGGAGTCCCACTCACCGTATGACTCCCCTCAGTGGTCGCCGGAGTCGCGCTGCCGCAGGTGCGGCGCCGGCACTCCTAGGGGTCTACGCGTTGCTCGATCCACGGATCAGGCTGACGTAACGGGGGAGCAGCCGGCGGCGCAGTTCCGGTTCGCGGAGCTGCGCCGCACGCAACTCGAGGAGCGGGACGAGGTGTGCCGTGCGCGTGAACGGGTCCGCGAGCGCGCACCCACCGGCGATCGGCAACGCCGCGACGATCCTGCCGCGGACGGCTGCGATGACCAAGCGCCCCGCAGGGAGGGCACGGCCTTCGAGCTCCGCGAGGCGTTCCAGCTCGGGGTCGTCCCCAACACGGCAGAGCCGCAGCTCCACGTCGCGGGTGTCGGGGGCCGGCCTGCGCTGCATCGTCCGTACGTACCGGGTTGCGTCGCGCTGGAGCACCTTTACGTGCTCTGCGGCCATGATCTTCATGATCTCCGGGTGCATTGCCATTTCCTTCCCTCCTCCTGTAACCAGTGATATGATGATAGCAGTTACGTAACCTCCAAAGCAAGGTGACCGGTGAATTCCGATCTCGTCATCGACTTCGTCAACACGGCCGGATTCGGCCCCGATCGTGAGGATCTGCAGACGCCCGCCCAGCTGCTCGAGTGGCTGCGGGCGCGCGGCCTCGAGCCGGGCGCTCGGGCCGGCACCGCCGATCTCGCCGAGGCGCGGCGCGTGCGTGAAGCCTTGCGCGACCTCCTCTGGGCGCACAACGACTGCGAGTGCGACGTCACGCGCGCGATGCACGTGATCGACGACGCGGCCTGCCGCGCGCACCTCGGTGTCCGCTTCGCGGACGGCGTCGCGCGCATCGAGCCGCGAAACGGCGGCGTGCGCGGCGCGCTCGGCCGCATCCTCGGGGAGGTCTCCGCCGGCATGGCCGACGGGACGTGGGAGCGTCTGAAGGCGTGCCGCGCCGACGACTGCCGCCACGCATTCCTCGACACCGCGAAGAACCGCTCGCGTGCGTGGTGCTCGATGCAGAGCTGCGGTAACCGCGCCAAGGTGCACGCCTACCGCGAGCGCCACCAGAGCTAGAGCTACAGCTCGAGCTCGAGGAACCGCGTTCCCGGGACCGGGTTGTGCCTGTACGGGGCGGTCTCCACGAAGCCGAGCTCCTCGTAGAGCGCCTGGGCGGCCTCCATTCCGGGAGTGGTGTCGAGCCGCATCCGCGCATAGCCGAGCCGGCGCGCTTCGGAGACGATCTCGGTCGTCAAGCGGCGGCCGAGGCCCAGGCCGCGAGCGGCGGGCCGGACGAAGAGCCGCTTCAGCTCGCAGACGTCCTCGGCGAACGGGCGCAGCGCGATGCAGCCTGCCGCCTCGCCGTCGATCCGCGCGAGGAGCAGCGCGCCGCGCGGCGGCGCGTAGGCGCCCGGGAGCCCGGCCAGCTCGCGGTCGAAGTCCTGGAAATCGAGCTCGAAGGGCAAGGAGGCTGCGTACTCGCGCAGGAGTGCGCGTACCTCCTCGCTTTCGGACACGTCCATTTGGGCCACTAGCACGACGGCGTCCACGCCGTCACGCTATCGGCACGGAACCGGCACGGAACCGGCACAGACACGTTCGCATTTCCTCCGTACCGTTGTCGTCAAAGACAACAGAAGGAGGCGCACGTGCGCAAGGCTCTTCTCTTGCTCGGTCTCATGGCCGCTCTCGCGGTCCCGGCGGTGGCCGCCGCCAAAGCACCGCCCTCGGTCGCCTGCGGCCCACAGTGCACCGGCGGCGGCTGGACGGGCTGTACGCAGGTCACTGCCTCGCACTCGGGGAGCATGCTGTTCATCGCGTCCATCAGGCACTACCTCGTCGTGAACTACTGCAAGAGCAACGGCATCATCACGAGCCTCTCGATCGCGGCGCACGGCTGCGACACGAGCGGACTCGTCTCATGCAGCACCGGCCCGGCGTGGCAGACCGGCGGCGGTGTCGGCTCGACCTCCGCAACGTTCGAGGCGCATGCGACCTGGATCGTCACGACGACGCCGTACGTCACGAACAACGACGTCGTCACCCTGACGGTGCCGGCCGGGTAGATGCCGCCGAAGTGGCTCATCGTGACGGTGGTCGCGTTGCTCGTGTTCAGCGCCACCCTCATCGTCGTGATTCGCGTCTCGATGCACTGACGTATCGTCGCGGTCGTGG
>PLDP01000264.1 GCA_003136795.1 Actinomycetota bacterium | reverse complement strand
ATGCCGAGCGCGTTCGTCGCCGGCAGGCTGTGCGGGCTCGGTGCGGACGACGCGTACGTCGACTTCACGCACCTCCATTTCAGCGGTCTCGCCGACGCGTCCGCCGGTGCCTGGTCGGCGGAGCTCGCGGGCGCGATCGGCGTCGATCTCGACAAGCTGCCGCGCATCGTCGCCCCGACCGACCGCATCGGCGGTCTCACCGCGGACGCTGCGCGCGACTGCGGGCTCCGGCCCGGCACGCCGGTTGCTGCGGGGCTCGGCGACACCGCCGCCGGGATGCTCGGCGCCGGCGTCGTCCGTCCCGGCCAGCTGCTCGACACCGCAGGCACCGCGTCCGTGCTCGGGCTCTCGACGAGCGAGTTCCGACCCGACATCGCGACGCGCACGCTCGTGCTGATGCGCGGCGCCGTTCCCGGCCAGTGGATCTCGCTCGCGTATCTCGCCGGCGGAGACCTGCTGCGCTGGCTCCAGGAGGTGCTCGGCGGCGCGCCGCTCGAGCAGCTCGTGGCCGAGGCGGCCGCCGCCACCGCGGACGGGCTGCTCTTCGTGCCGCATCTCGGCGGCCGGATCCTGCCGGCGGCGCCCGCGGCCCGCGGCTCGTGGATCGGCCTCGACTTCTCCCACACCCGCGGCGACCTCGTTCGCGCGGCGCTCGAGAGCGTGGCGTTCGAGTACGCCGGCTTCCTGCAGCGCGCGCTGGAGCTCTACCCGGAGACCGTTCCGCTCGACGTGCGCGTGATCGGCGGCGGCAGCGACGACCGCCTGTGGAACGGGATCAAGGCAGCCGCGCTCGACCTGAGCTACGTGCGCCTGCAGCGCGAGAGCTTCAGCTGCTGGGGCTCCGCGCTCGTCGCGGCCGCGGCGGTCGGCGCGGTCGACGATCTCGGCGCCGCGGCGCTCACGGCCACGGCCGAGCGCGAGCGCGTCGATCCCGATCCGACGCTTCGCTCTCTCTATGCCGGGCGACTGCGCGACTACCGGAGCGTCGTCGACCTGCTCGCCCCGTCTCCTCAGGAGGTCAACGCATGAGCCCGTTTCGTCTCGCCGTCGTCGGCGCGGGTCGCTGCGGCATGGTGCACGCAACCAACGCGCGCCGCTGGGTGTCGGCGGCCGAGCTCGCGTGCATCGTCGACGCGGACGCCGCCAAGGCGAGCGAGGTGGGCGAGGAGCTCGGCGTCGCGTCGTACACGAGCCTCGACGCCGCGCTCGAAGGCGACTCCTTCGACGGCGTCGTCATCACCACGCCGACGTTCACGCATCCGCAGATCGCGATCCTCGCCGCCGGCGCGGGCAAGCACGTCTTCTGCGAGAANNCCGATGATCGTCAAGTCGCTCACGCGCGGGCCCGGCCTTCCGCCCGCGTGGGCGCACGAGCTCGAGCGCTCGAACGGGATGCTCGCCGAGGTCAACAGTCATGACTTCGACTGCACGCGCTGGCTCGTCGGCTCCGAGATCGAGCGTGTGTACGCGGAGACGGCGAACTTCAAAGGCGCGGACCGCGGCATCACCGCAGCGAACTTCTACGACAACGCCGTGGTCGCGCTGCGCTTCGCGAGTGGCGCGCTCGGGACGATCGACGGAACGTGTCCCGTCGATGTCGGCTACGACGCGCGCGTCGAGGTGCTCGGAACCGAAGGCCTGCTCGTCGTGGGCGACCACCGCGCGGTCGCGCTGCTCGAGATCCGCACGCGTGGCACNNCGACGGCCGCGCCGCGGTCGCCGCCGTTCGCGCCTCGAACCGCTCCTGGCTCGAGGGCCGGCCAGTGCTCGTCGGCGCGGAGGTGCCCGCCTGATGCGTGCCCTCGCGTTCCGCCGGTCCGAGGGTCTCGTCCTCGAGGAACGGTCGCAGCCCCACGCCGGCGCCGGCGAGGCGGTCGTTCGCGTCGAGGCGTGCTCGATCTGCGGGACCGACCTCCGCATCGCGTCGGGCGCGCACCGCGCCTACGCGAACGCGGACGGGCGCGTGCCCGGGCACGAAGTGGTCGGTGTCGTCGTCGAGGCCGGGGACGGCGCGGCCGTGGGCGAGGGCGACCGTGTCTTCGTCGCACCGAACTACGGCTGCGGGCGGTGCCGTTATTGCCTGCGCGGCGACGTCAACCTCTGCGAGACGCCGCGCGCGATCGGGATCACGGAGGACGGGGCGTTCGCCGAATACGTGTTCCTGCCGGCAGAGCTCGTCGCGCAGGGCAACCTGCTCGCGTGCCGGGACGGCTTCGACGCGGGCACCGTCGCCCTCGCCGAGCCGCTCGCCTGTGCGCTGCGCGGCTCGCGCGCCTGCCGCATCGGCGAGGGAGACACCGTGGTCGTCTTCGGCGCCGGCCCGATCGGGCTCTTCCACGTCGCGCTTGCGCGCGTCGCGGGCGCGGCCGAGATCCGCGTGTGCGAGCCGAACGTCGTACGCCGCGACCGCTCGCTCGCGTGGGGCGCGACCGCAGGCTATGCGGACGCAGCCGAGGTGCCGGACGGCGCCGACGCGGTGATCGTCGCGGCGCCCGTACCCGCGGCGCAGCAGCGCGCGCTCGAGCTTGCCGCGAGCGGCGGTCGCGTCAACTTCTTCGCCGGCCTCGCGCGCGATCGGTCGCGTGTCGAGCTCGACACGAATCTCATTCACTACAAGGAGCTCGTCGTCACGGGTACGACGGCGAGCACGAACGACGAGTGCCGTGCAGCGCTCGACCTGATCTTCGACGGTCTCGTGGACACGGCTTCCCTGATCGATGCGCGCTTCGACCTGAGCTCTGCGCGTGAGGCGTTCGAGCTCGCCGGCTCCGGTCGGGCGCTGAAAGTGGTGATCGAACCGTGAGCACGACCCTGCTCGACCCGTTCTCCCTCGCTCTCGACCTCGAATCGGGCCGCCTGGATCCCGCGACGACCCGCATCGAGCGCCGCACCTCCGACCTGAGCGGCGCGTTCGCCGACGAGGCCGCGCTTGCGCGACTCGCCGAGGGCGGCGACCCTCTCGTGTACGAGGTCCTGCAATACGACGTGCCCGAGGAGACGGGGCAGCTCATCTGCTGCACGACCGTGATCCACCCCGGCACCGTCGGCGACGAGTACTTCATGACGAAGGGCCACTACCACTCCGTGCGCGACACGGGCGAGGTGTACGTCGGCCTGTCCGGGAGCGGCTACCTCCTCCTCATGACCGAGGAAGGGGGCAGCTCTGCGCTCCGGATGGAACGGGGCACGGTCGCCTACGTGCCGCCGTGCTGGGCGCACCGCACGGTGAACACCGGCGACGAGCCGTTCGTCTTCTTCGCCGTCTATCCGGGGCAGGCCGGGCACGACTACGGCTCGATCGAGCAGACGGGCTTCACGCAGCGCGTG
>PLDP01000167.1 GCA_003136795.1 Actinomycetota bacterium | reverse complement strand
GGCCGGCGGCGAGGGGACGCGTTTGCGGCCGCTGACGTCGAACCAACCGAAGCCGATGGTGCCGATTGTCGGCAAGCCGTGCATGGAGCACATCCTCGAGCTCCTGAAGGAGCACGGTTTCGAAGACGTCGTGATCACCGTTGCGTTCCTGCCACAGGCGATTCGCACCTACTTCGGCGACGGCGCCAACCTCGGCCTGAACATCGAGTACTCCGTCGAGGAGAGCCCGCTCGGCACCGCCGGGTCGGTGCGGCTCGCCTCGGACCGGCTCGACGAGACGTTTCTCGTCATCTCGGGTGACGCGCTGTGCGACATCGACCTGATGAAGATCGTCGACTTCCACAAGGAGAAGGGCGCGGCCGTGACGATCGGCCTCAAGTCGGTCGAGAACCCGCTCGAGTTCGGGATCGTCGTCACCGACGAGGACGGCAAGGTCGAGCGCTTCCTCGAGAAGCCGTCGTGGGGCCAGGTGTTCTCCGACACGATCAACACCGGCATCTACGTGCTCGAGCCGGAGGTGCTGCGGCACATCCCGACCGACCGGCCGTTCGACTTCTCGAAAGAGCTCTTCCCGCTGCTGCTCGAGATGGGACGCCCGATTTACGGCTACGTCTGCGAGGGCTACTGGCAGGACATCGGCAACCTCGACCAGTACCGCCAGGCGAACGCCGACGCGCTCGACGAGAAGGTGCGCCTCAACATCGACGGTCTGAAGATCCGCGGCGACGTCTGGATCGGCGAGGGCGTGGAGATCGACGACGTCGAGGGCGTGGAGGGGCCCGCGTTCATCGGCAACTACTGCACGATCTCGCCCGAGTCGTCGATCGGCCCGTACACGGTGCTCGGCCCGGGCACGACGCTGCGCGAGCGCGCGCGTGTCTCGCGATCGGTGATCGACGCCTCCTGCTACATCGGGCGCAGCGTGACGATCGAGGGCGCGATCCTCGGCCGCAACTGCGACGTGCGGCCGCACGCCCGTATTCACGAAGGTGTCGCGGTCGGCGACCAGGTGACGCTCGGCGACCAGTCGGTGATCTTCCCCGGCGTCCGGATCTATCCGTACAAGGAGGTCGAGTACGGCGCGCAGATCCACGAGAGCCTGATCTGGGAGTCGCGCGGGACGACGAAGGTCTTCGGCCAGGACGGGGTGAGCGGACTCGTCAACGTCGACCTGACGCCCGAGGTGGCACTCCGGGTCGGTGCGGCGCTCGGCACCGCGCTGAAGCGAGGCGCCCGCGTCGTCGCAAGCCGGGAGAGCGCACCGGCCTACCGCATGATCAAGCGTGCGCTCATCTCGGGCCTCAACTCGACGGGCGTGCAGGTCGCAGACCTGCGGACGCTCCCGGCGCCGGTCGGCAAGCATCTCCTGAAGACGCAGAACTACGACGCAGCCTTCCATGTCGGCGCGTCGACGACCGACCCGGAGGCCGTGCAGATCCGCCTCTTCGAGCGTCCCGGCGTCGCGCTCTCGACGGAGATGCAGAAGGAGATCGAGAAGCACTTCACGCGGCAGGAGCTGCGGCGGGTGCCGTTCGGAGCGGTCGGCTCGATCGCCTACCCGGCCCGGGCGCGCGAGAGCTACGCGAGCGACCTGCTCGACGACCTCGACGTGGCGGCGATCCGCGAGCGCGGCTTCCGCATCGTCGTCGACTACGGCTTCTCCGGCGGCAGCTTCGTCCTGCCGCTTGTCTTCGGCGAGCTCGGGGTCGAGGCCGTGACAGCCCATGCGTTCGAGTCCGACGCGGGCTCGGCGCCCGCGCGCTTCGGCGCGACGCTCGAGTACGCACAGCGGCTCGTCGAGGCCGTGAACGCCGACTTCGGTGTGGTCTTCGACCGCTCCGCGGAGCGGCTCTTCCTGATCGACGAGACCGGCCGCGAGATCCGGCCCGACCAGGCGCTTCTGCTGTACCTCCATCTGCTGACGCTCGGAACGACCGGAAAGATCGCCGTGCCGATCACGGCGACGAGCCAGGTCGAGGAGGTAGTCGGCGACAAGCTCGAGGTGATTCGCACGCCGGCGACGCTCGCCGGCCTGACCCAGGCGGCAGCCAGCGAGGGCGTCGTCTTCGCCGGCGCGCCGGGCGGCGGCTACGTCTTCCCGGAGTTCCTGCCCGCCTACGACGCGAGCGCATCGCTCTGCAAGCTGCTCGAGCTGCTCGCGCCCGTCGAGGAGCCTCTCTCGAAGCTCGTGGCGGCCCTGCCGCGGCCGACCCTGATCCACCGTCAGCTGCAGTGCCCCTGGGCGCTCAAGGGCACGGTGATGCGCGTCCTGAACGAGCGCTTCGCCGACGCCAACGTCGACCTGCGCGACGGGATCAAGATCTTCGACGACCGCGGCTGGGTGCAGGTGCTGCCGGACGCCGACGAGCCGCTCGTCCACCTCTACGCCGAGGGCGACTCGGCTGAAGCCTCCGAGGACCTCGAAACCGAGCTCCGAACGCTCGTGACCGAGGTGATCGAGCGGGAGGAGATCGGCAGCAGGAGCTGAACCCTTAAGCTGAGGTTGACGGTTCCGGCAGCCTCTGCTGGAATCCAGTGACCCGACAGACGACGAAAGGCGGCACCGTGGAACCGCTCCCTGATCTGGGCTCGCTGTCCGACAGCGACCTGAAAGGCCTGATCGACGAGCTCCAAGAGCAGGAGCGCGAGGTCAGCTACCAGCGCCGCCTGCTGCACGGCAAGATCGACATCCTGCGCGCGGAGCTCGTGGCCCGCCTGCAGACCTCCGGCGGTCGCAGCGTGCTCGACCAGGTCGACGTCGACCGCCTGACCGAGATCCTGACCGGGAAGGCCTCGCCGCCGGCGTAACGGATGAGCCAGGTGTATTGCCAGGAGTGCGGCTTCCAGAACCCGGAGTCCGCCAACTATTGCTCGCGCTGCGGCGCGCTCCTCTCGCGGGGCGAGCAGGCCGTGGAGACGACGCAGACCTTCTCGCCCGAGGAGGTCGGCGACATCGAGCACGAGGACTTCGGGATCGAGGGCCCGGCGCTCGTCGTGCGCGCGGGCGGCGGCCGGGCGGGGGAGAGCTTCAAGCCGGCCGGCGAGCGCACGCGCATCGGCCGCTCGCCGGACTGCGAGATCTTCCTCGACGACGTCACCGTCTCCCGCAACCACGCGGTGCTGGTCGAGCGCGACGGCAAGTTCGTCGTCGAAGACCAGGGGTCGCTGAACGGCACGTTCGTCAACCGCAGGCGCATCGACAGCGCGCCGCTCGCGGAGGGCGACGAGCTCCAGATCGGCAAGTACCGGATGACGTTCATCGCATGACGAGCACTGCGAAACAGCGGGAGCGGTATTTGCGGATCGGCGAGGTGGTGCGCCGCCTGCACGACGAGTTTCCCGACATCTCGATCTCGAAGATCCGCTACCTCGAGGACGAGGGCCTGCTGATGCCGCTGCGCACGCAGGGCGGCTANNGGGGCGAAGGAACGCAAGCGACGGCGGCCGACGGCGCTCGGCGTGGCCGAGGAGTCGATCACCCTCGCCGAGCTGTGCGAGCGCGCGGTCATCGATCCATCGCTCGCCAAGGAGCTCGAGGATTTCGGACTGCTCGCACCGCACGGAAGCGGGGGAGAGAAGCGCTATCCCGAGTCCGACATCGACGTGGCGCTGCTCTGCGCGCAGCTCGCACGCTTCGGCGTTGGGCCACGGCATCTGCGCACGATTCGCACCGCCACGGCCAGGCAGTCGGCGCTGCTCGAGCAGCTCTTCGCGCCGTCGTTGGGCGGTCGCAACAACGAGCGGCGCGCGCAGGCCGTGCGCGACCTGCAGCAACTCGCAGACCTTGCCGGGGAGCTGTCGTCGCTCCTCTACTGGCGCGACCTGCGAGACTTGGCGCAGTGACCGACCTCCGCTCTATGGTCCGGGAAGTTCAGGACTTCCCGACTCCCGGCGTGGGCTTCAAGGACGTGACGCCGCTCCTCGCGGACCCGGCGGCGTTGCGCCAGACGGTCGGCGAGCTGGCGACCTGGGTGAAGGGGCGGAACGCCGACCTCGTGCTCGGCGCGGAGGCGCGCGGCTTCTGGCTCGGCTCGGCGATCGCCGTCGAGGCCGGCATCGGGTTCATCCCGGCCCGCCGCCCGGGCAAGCTGCCACCCGAGACCGTCAGCGCGAGCTACGTGCTGGAGTACGGCACGAACTCGCTCGAGCTGCATCCCGATCTGATCCCCGCCGGCTCGAGGGTGGTGATCCACGACGACGTGCTCGCGACGGGGGGCACCGTCGAGGCGATCAGGAAGCTCGTCGAGCAGCTCGGCGGCGTCGTGGTCGGCGCGTGCTTCATCATCGAGCTGTCGTTCCTCGGCGGCCGCGAGCGCCTTGCGGGCACCGACCTGCACGCGCTGATCGAGTACTGATTTCCGGGTACTGCAGCAGCGCCTGACAGCCGATACATGGGGTAGGACCACTCCATGTACGACACGCTGACGAGCACCTACACCTTCTCCTGCCCGATCCACGGCGAGACGCACGTGTGCCTGTCGCGCTTCCGCCGGCTGGAGCGGCTGCCCGGCGCGCAGCACCCGGCGGTCTACCGCGTCGAGTTCGCCTGCGGTTGCGGCGGCGAGCATCCCGGGCTCGTCTCGCACGACGACCTCGACTGGGCGCCGCTCGGGCTCCACGACGAGACGAAGTTCGTCAACCTGATGACGTCGAAGGTGGAAGCCGTCGCAGCCGAGCTGAGCGACGTCGCGGCGATGCGCATCAAGGCGGGGGAGTGGCCCTGGAGCTTCTTCTGCTGGCCGGAGGAGCGTCCGCGCCCCGTCTACCCGTCGGCCTTCAAGCTGCTCGCACCGACGGTGTCGGGCGACCGCGTCGGGCTTGCGGTGCGCTGCCCCGTCTGCGGGAAGGTCTCCGTCAACCTCGTCTCGCGTGCGCATGTCGACGTGCCGTTTGTGAACGACCGCGAGGTCGGAGTGGTCGAGCACGTCTTCGGGCACGATGCTGCGGCAAGCGTGGAGGAGTTCCGTGCCGAGCTCTGGTCGGAGTCCTTCGACGCCCGCCGTCTCGGACTTGAGTGATTTCTTCCCTCCCGCCAGGGATCGCGGCAACCCGCGTGCGACCGATACTTGCAGTGGGTCAACATGAGTATTTTCGAGCCGCAACCCTTGCGCGGAGCCGCGCTACTTCTCGTCCACTGCTCGACCGTCGCTGACGATCGGCCGAGCGCGTATTCACGCCTCGAGGAGCAGATCGGCAGCCCGCTGACGCGCCTGCTCGTGCGGGCGCTCGTCGGCCCTCAGGGCCGGCGCGGCTCTTCTTCGCCGTAGACACGGACGAAGAGGAACGTCAGGAACCCGACGACGGCGCCGATGATGAACGTCACGGCCGAGCCGTAGCCGAGTGCGCTGCCGCCGATCCAGATGAAGAGCCCGAAGAAGAGAGCCCAGAGGAATGAGATGACGCCGTGGGCGAAAGCGGGTGGGCGCAGGTGCATCGCGGCGAGATCCTACCGGTCCGTTTTGGACCAAAAAAAATTCACCGAGCCGGTTGCGCTTTCGTCCACCTCCCCCGTGAACCTTCGGCTTCCGCCTACGGCCCTCGGGAGCGGCTTCGACCTACTCGCGCTCCGTGCTCGGTGCAAGAACAACGCTAACGCGCAGGCCGTGTCCGTTCAAGAGGGGGAGGCGTGGAAAAAACGCGCTCTTTGCGAGCCGGGCCTGGGGAAAAGCTGTGGACGACTCGCGCCGGGGAGGGTTGGACGTCCAATTCGGGTCCTTGCTCAGGTTGACATAACTCTCATTTGCGTGCAGCAGCGGAGCAAAGCCGAATCGCGTGGTTTGGACGAATCGCCGAGCGGCTAGATGGTGTCTGCGTGGCAACGGAGACCGACATCCTCCTCCTGAGCGACGACCTGCGCCGGCTGGTCGATGTGGCCGAGGAGCGCGGCTCGGTGCTGCAGTCGGAGCTGAACGACGTGCTCGAGCCGCTCAGCCTCGACGCGCTCGAGATCGACCTCGTGCACCGCGAGCTCGAGACGCGGCAGATCGACGTCGTGAACGACCTCGGCGACGACGGCGAAGTCCAGCCGGAGCCGGCGCCGCCCGAACTGCCACCTCTCGCCATCACGTGGGAGACGACGACCGACGCGCTGCAGCTCTTCCTGCGCGAGACCGGCCGGCATCCGCTCCTGACGGCCGCCCAGGAGGTCGAGATCGCGAAGAAGATCGAGGGCGGCGACCTGCTCGCCAAGCAGCGGATGATCCAGTCGAACCTCCGGCTCGTCGTCTCGATCGCGAAGAACTACCGCAACCAGGGCCTGCCGTTCCTCGACCTGATCCAGGAGGGCACGCTCGGCCTGATCCGCGCCGTCGAGAAGTTCGACTGGCGCCGCGGCTACAAGTTCTCGACGTANNTGGTGGATCCGCCAGGCGGTCGCGCGGGCGCTCGCCGACAAGGCGCGGACGATCCGCATGCCGGTGCACATCGTGGAGCGGCTGCAGAAGATGAACCGGGCCGAGCGGAACCTCTGGGCGACGCTCGGGCGCGAGCCGACGCTCGAAGAGGTCGCCGAGGAGGCGAACCTGCCGGTTCACCAGGTCCAGGAGGTCAGGGCGGCCGCCCGCGCCTCCACGTCGCTCGACGCGCCCGTCGGCGAGTCGGACGACGCAGTGCTCGGCGACTTCGTCGCCAGCGAGGGCCCGCTCCCCGACGAGCAGGTCGAGGACTCGCTGCGATCCGAGACGCTCGCCGTCGCGCTCCGGTCGCTGCCCGACCGCTATCGCGCCGTCGTGGTCCTGCGCTACGGGCTCGACGATGCGGAGCCGAAGACCCTCGAGGAGATCGGCCGCCGGCTCGGGCTGACGCGCGAACGGGTGCGACAGATCGAGGTCGAAGCGTTGAAGCGGCTGGCGAAGCTCCACGAGATGGAGTCCGTCGCCTTCACGAACTGAACCTGGTTCTCGCCGCAGGCGAAACCAGGTTCGTGTCTGAAACTCATCGGCTTAAGACACTAACCTGGTTCCGGCTTCGCCGGCAACCAGGTTATGTCTGCAGGTAGAGCTGCAGCCCGGGCGCGACGACGCGCAGTTCGCGCAGCGCCCGTGTCTCGAGCTGCCGGACACGCTCTCGCGTGATGCCGAGATCCGTGCCGACCTCTTCCAGCGTCTGCGGCGGCCGGCCGTCGAGGCCGAAGCGGCGCAGGACGACGTGCTTCATGCGCGGGTTCAGCCGCTCGATCGCCTCCGCGAGCTCGACCGAACGCGCGCGGTCGGCGGTCGCGCCGTCCGGGGACTCGGACTTCTCGTCCTCGATCAGATCGGCGACCATGCTCTCCCCGTCCCCCACCGGCGTCTCGAGCGAGACGGGATCCTCGACCAGGTCGAAGAGCTCCCGCACCCGCTGCTCGGTGAAGCCCGAGTCGGTGGCGATCTCCTCGACGGACGGGTCGCGGTTCAGTTTCTGCGCCATCTGGCGACGTGAGCGCTGGACGCGCCGGACCTGCTCGGCGACGTGCACCGGCAGCCGGATCGTGCGGCCCTGGTCGGCGAGCGCGCGGGTGACCGCCTGGCGGATCCACCACGTCGCGTACGTCGAGAGCTTGTAGCCCATCTTGTAGTCGAACTTCTCGACGGCGCGGATCAGGCCGAGGTTGCCCTCCTGGATCAGATCGAGGAGCGGTACGCCGGCCCTCGTGTAGTTCCGCGTGATCGACATGACGAGCCGGAGGTTGCACTCGATCAGCCGGCGCTTGGCCCGCGGGTCGCCGAGATCTTTCAGGCGCGCGAGCTCGCGCTCCTCCGGCGCCGTCAGCAGGCGCCCGTCACCGATCTGGCGCACGTAGAGCTTCAGCGGATCCGACGTCTGGAGTCGCTCGTCTTCGCTCAGGAACGCGTTGTCCGGCTCCTCTTCGACCTCGTCGTCGATCTCGTCGAGTGCAGGCAAAAGCCCCAGTACGGGCTCGGCCGTCTCACCTTCCGGCGACGCCTCGGGAAGCGGCTTGATCACAGGGTCCCTATCGGCGGCAGGAGCCCAGCCCTTGAGATGTAAAGAGTCCGTGCCGATAGCAACTTCACAGCCGCTCGTCCGTCTACAACCATAGGATCGACTTATGTGCGGAATTGCGGGATACAGCCTTCGTTCACGCTCACGCGTTGGGCGGACACTGGCCGCGCAAGCCCTGCTCGCCGCGATCGCCGAGCGTGGCGCCGACGCCGTCGGCTACGCCTACCGCGGCCCGGACGACACCTACGCCACCGTGGTGAAGCAGCGCACGCCCGCCTCGGAGCTCCTCGAACGGGTGTCCGTGCCCGCCGAGGCGAACCAGCTGCTCGTCCACGTGCGCGACTACACGAAGGGCCATCCGTCGATCGCCGCCAACAACCACCCTGTGCGCCATGGCCCGGTCGTCGGGATCCACAACGGGATCATCACGAACGACGACGAGCTGCTTGCCCCCCACTCCTGCGCGCGAGCCGAGCCGCGGATGACCGTCGACTCGGAAGCAATCTTCGCCGTCGCGGCGCATTCGCCGAACGACCCGCACGCGCTCGACTGTCTACGCGGCGCGATGGCGGCGTCGTGGCTCGACGAGCGCGTACCGGGCGTCGTGTTCCTCGCCCGCGGCAGTGGCCGCCCGCTCTGGGTCGGCGATGGCGGCGACGGCGTCTTCTTCGCGTCGACGAAGGTCGCGCTCGAGGTCGTGGAGCGCTACTGCGCGCTGAAGCTGCGCAAGCGCGAGCTGCGCGAGGGCATGTGGCTTGCACTGGAGGACGGGCAGATCGCCCGGCGCGCCCACTTCCGTTCAGACGTCTCGTACCACGAAGACAACCCGCTCCCGTCGGTGCGCGCACCGCAGGAGCGGGAGTTCTGCCTGACGCGCCTCGCGGCGCTCGCCGCTGTCGCCTAACCGACCGTCCCGTCGGGCGAGACGCCCACGCCCTCCTCGAGCAGTCGTTCGCGCACCAGAAACTGGAAAGTGGCCCAGGCGCCGCGGCGCGCCTCGAAGAGCCGGTAGACCTGCCATTCGGTGAGGAGCGCGGGATCGGCACGTCGCGCCGCCTGCCAGTCGCCGAACTTCGGCAGGCGGCCGAGCCGGCGCGCGAGCTCGCTGCCCTGGCCGATCGCCCGCTCGAGCCGCTCCTCCCCCACCGCGACGTCGAACCCCGCCTCGCGGAGCGCCGTTGCGAGCGACCCGAATGTGTGCCAGTAGAGCGAGGTCGAGGGCATCGTCCCGCGCCGGGTGCGAATGTCGTGGGCAGTCGGCGTGCGGCCCAGCTCCTCGCCGAGGCGGCGTAGCTGGTCGACGAGCTCCTCGCGCGTTGCAAACCGGCGCGGCATCAGCCCGGCGGCGCGCTTGGCGGCGTTCCAGGTGCCGAAGTGCTCGATCACGGTCTGCGGGTGCATCCCCGCCTGCGGGTCGGCCGCGAACTCCTTCATCGTCGGCGAGCGGCCGAGCCGCTCTGCCGAGGCTCGCAGCGCCTCGAGGATCTGGTCGTCGGTGTACCGCCGCCTGATCCCCGCCTGGAACTCCGCGAGGGCTTGCGGATCGATCTTGGTCACCGCGCGATACGGCTTCCTGGCCACCGCCAAGAATGGTAGAGCGAACTAGAAAAAGCGCAAGTGCGGGTTAGTCGACCAGCGAGACTTGCGGCAGCGGCTCGATCTCCGTTGCCACGATCGCCTCGAGCGCGCCGACGCAGCGCGGGCAGAACTGAGAGCCGGCATTCCGGTGCAGCTCGTCGAGCGCGTCCTGCGCCGGCCTGGCCGGGCGGTAGACGCGGGTCGTCAGCATCGAGTCGAACGCGTCGGCGACGTGGATGATGCGGGCGCCGAGCGGGATGTCCTCGCCCGCGAGACCGACCGGGTAGCCGGCGCCGTCGAACCGCTCGTGATGGTGGCGGATCGCCGGCACCGCGTCGCTGAGGAAGCCGAGCCGATTGATGATCGACGCCCCCTCCTCCGCGTGGCTCGCCATGACCACCCACTCCTCGTCGGTCAGCGCGCCCGGCTTCAGCAGGATCGCGTCGGGGATGCCGAGCTTGCCGATGTCGTGGAAGAGCGCCGCGTGGCCCAGGAGCTCGAGCTCGGCCTGCGACAGCTCCAGCTCGCGGCCGACGGCGAGGGCGAGCTGCTGCACGCGGCGCGAATGGCCGGCGGTGTAGGCGTCGCGCGCGTCGACGGTGGCGGACAGCGACTCCATCGCTGCGGTCGACCGCTCCTTGAGCAATCTGTTCGCCTGTTCGAGCGACACGTTCTGCGACTGGATCGTCTCGGCGGCCGCACGCAGCTTGTGCGCCGAGCGCTGCGTGTGCTTGAGGTAGGCCTCCTGCGTCTTGCGCATCAGGAAGAGCGGCAGTGCGAACACAAGGATCGCCCAGGCGCCGATCGGTTTGTACGCCTCGTAGATGACCGCGGCGATGAAGCCGTAGACCGCGTAGTGCGGCAGCAGCCACGCGAAGCGCTCCGTCCAGACGCGTCGTGGGCTCTCGCGCCCTTCCAGGCCGACCGCGGCCGACAGGAGTCCCGTGTTGACCACGAAGTAGGCAAGGCCTGCCAGGAGCCCGGAAGCGACGAAGATGCCGGTGCCGACCCGGCCGCCCATGTGGAACGAGAAGATTGCGGCGGCGCCGAGTGACGCGAGCGACAGCGCACCGACGTTGAAGAGCAACTGGTGGAAGACGGCGCGGCGGGCGCTCCACTCGACCGCCGACATGGTGAGCGCGAGCGGCAGCGCCGCGCGCGGGCCGATGATCGCCGCGGCCGCGAGCGCACCGACGGCGCTGACGGAGATCGAACCGGTCTCCTCCACTTCGAGCGAGAGCGCCTGCCCGATGCCGACGAGCCCGATGATGGTGATCAGGCCGACGATGTCCGTCGAATGACCGAACACCGCGCCAATGATCCCCGCGGCCGTACCGAGGACACCGACGAGCCCGACCAAGAGCGCGAGACGCCGTGGCACCGAGAAGAACCTCGGTGCGGGCGGCGTGTGCGGGCGAGCGGACTGGCGGCGCTCGACCTCCGGGAGCACCTCGAGCGCGGGTGGAATCGGACGCACGGCCTCCTGGATCTGCGGCGGCAGAGACACGAGACGCGGCGTCCGCTTGTCGGGCTGTGCGAGCAGCGGCTCGTCCGACGCGTCGAGGACCCGGTTGCGTCCCTGGAGCTTGGCGCGGTACACAGCAAGATCGGCCTGGTGCACGAGCTCGTTCATGTCGGAGCCGTCGCGCGGGAAGCCGGCGACGCCCATTGAGATCGTGGCGCGGATCGGCTCGCTCGACGTCTCGACCTCGAACAGGCGCGCGGCGACCGACCGGCGGATCCGGTCGGCGATCTCGAACGCCTGGTCGGGCGGAGTCTCGGGCAGCAGGATCGAAAACTCTTCGCCGCCGAAGCGGGCCGGCACGTCGTAGTGGCGCAGCTGCTGGCGGAACACCTCGGAGATGCCGCGCAGCACGGCGTCGCCCGCCAGGTGGCCGTAGGTGTTGTTGATGTCGCGCAGCAGGTCGAGGTCGGCCATGATCAGCGACATCGGGCGCTGGAAGCGCTGCGCCCGCCCGAGCTCCTCCTGCATCACGACGGCGAAGTGACGGGCGTTGTACAGCCCGGTCTTCGGGTCGACGCGCGCCTCCGCCTGGAGCTGTGGGATGGCGAGCGAGCGATGGATCAGCAGGAGCGGCGCGACCGCAAACGGGATCAGCCAAGGGTTGAGCTCCCAGAACGCGGCAACCGCGAGCCCGAGCGTTGCGAGGATGAAGTCGGTCGACAGGCTCTCGAACGAGAAGACGCCCGCTTCACGCAGTGAATGGCCGCGTGCAAGCGTGACCATCGGGGCGAGCACGATGTGGTTGGCCGCAACGGCGACGAGGCACGCGACGAGCCCGGCGAGTGCCCAGCGCAGATCCGAGTTCGGGATCAGTCCGTTGGCCCTGATCAGAACGGCCGCAGAGGCCCACGTCAGCATGTTCCCGAGCGTGTAGTTGCAGATGTTGAAGCTCTGGATGTACCAGGCGTAGCGCTCCTTCAGCCACTCCGGCACGTGCATGATGACGCCGAGCAGCGCGACGAGCTCCGGCGGGAGCAGGAGCGCTGCGGGGATGAGGAACACCCAGGAGGTGTGGAACGACGTGTTCTTCGCCGTGCGGACGGTGTAGGTGTGACTGGCCGCCGCTCCGGCCGCGAGGATCCCGAAGGTCGTCCAGCCCCTCGTGTGCGTGTCGAGCCGCAGCAGGAACGGAAGCGCGACAGCGACAGCGGCGATGCCGACGACGATCTCGTAGGCAACCGCCGACGGCGGCAGCACATGCCGAGGACGCTCGTCTGCTCCGACGGGCCCTGCCTCGAGCCTGACGTCGCTCGGGATCGCGCTCATTCAGCCAAGTCTCCTTCCGCGCCGCCGCACGGGCCGCAGTTCCACATGTGAAGTTACGGCGCGCAGGGCCTCCCGCTCATCCCCCATTCGGGGACGAGGCCGCAGTTCCCCCATTCGGGTGACCCTGGAAACGCCGAGGGCCCGCTCGCGCGGGCCCTCGGCCGTCTGTCTGATGCAGCCCCGCTAGGGGGAGGTTCCCGACGAGTCAGTTGCCGTCGAGTCGGTCGCCGTCGGGTCGGTCGCCGGGTCCGCTGCGGCCGGATCCAGCAGCGGGGTGAGATCCACACCGAGTGCAGTGGCGGGATCGATGCCGTCGACCGGGACAGCGGTGTCCGGGTCGGTCGAGGCAGCGACGGCGGTGTCGGTGGTGGCGACGTAGCCGTCGGTGCCGGAGAGGTTGTCGCCTTCGGCGGCGTCCTCGTTCGACATGTCGGTCCAACTCATGTCAGTCCAGGACATGTCAGTCCAGCTCATGTCAGTCCAGGACATCTCAGCCCAGGACATGTCGCTCCAGGACTGGTCAGTCCAGGACATGTCGCTCCAGGACTGGTCNNTCCAGCCCGGCGTTCGCGTTCGGGGCGTACATCCCCCAGACCGCCCGGCTCGCGGTGAGCTCGCCGAGACCAGCTGCACGTGAATTGCCGTTGTTGCTGATCTTGCGGGCTGTCCGCATGAGGGCGCCCTTGACCTGGTCGGGCGTCCAGTTCGGATGCCGGGCCAGCATGTCGGCGGCAGTGCCCGCGACGACAGGCGCCGCGAACGAGGTGCCGGAGAGCTGGATCCGGTCGGTGCCGACCATGTTCCCAGGCTTCTCGGTCGTGATCGTCGAACCGGCCGGGATCGGGCC
>PLDP01000212.1 GCA_003136795.1 Actinomycetota bacterium | reverse complement strand
GACTTTCCGGCGCCGCCGGATCCCGACGTCGCGGACAGGGTGCTCTCGCTGCCGCAGGTCGAGTCGCTTCGTGACGCGCAGCCAGTCAGCCTCGACGGAGCGCGGCAGCGTTTCGGCGCGGGGATCTCGGACGAGGAGCTTCTGCTGCGTCTGACGATGCCGCAGGAGCAGGTGGACGCGATGCGCGCCGCACCGCCGATCTCCGAGAGCGCGCCGTCCGCCGCGGTCGCCGCTCGTCATCCGCTCGTCCGGCTGCTGCGTGAGATCGAGCGGCGCGAGTCGATCTCGTACGTCCGCATCCAGAAGGGCGATGACCTCGTGGAGTGGCGCCGTGCCTCTTGAGAGCGTCCGCGCGTTCGTCTTCGACATCGACGGGACGCTCGTCCACCGGACCGGCGCGGAGGAGGTCCAAGCGATCCCCGGCGCGCGGGAGGTTCTCGATCGGATCGCGGCGTCCGGGCGTCCGTTCGCGGTCTTCACGAACGGGAGCCACGTGCCGCCGGACGCGTTCGCGAGCCAGCTGCGCGCCGCAGGGCTGCCGGTCGAGGACGGCCAGGTGCTCACCCCGCTGTGTTCCGTCCAGAGCTACCTCGAACGCTTCGGCGGTGAAGCTCACGTTCTGCCGTTCGCGACGGACCCCGCGCGTCGATACCTCGAAAGCGTCGGCATCCACCTCGTCGACGAACCGAACGGCACTGACGGCCCGAACGGCACCAGGGTCGACGCCGTCTTCGTCGCGCACGCTGACCGCGTGGACTTTGAGCAGCTGGAGCGGGCGGCGCGCGCGGTGATCGGGGGAGCACGCCTCCTCACCGGCAGCTATGTCCCGGCGTACGCCGGCGCCGACGGCCCGATCCTCAGCCGCGGCGCAATGATCACCGCGGCGATCGCCAAGGCGGGCAGCGCGCGGCCCGTGGTCGTTGGCAAGCCGTCGCAGGCGGCGGTGCGCGTGATGCGACAACTGCTCGGCGTTCGCTCCGAGGAGACCGCGATGGTCGGCGACGACTTCCGCCTCGACGTCGCGCTCGGACGCCTCGGACGGTCGACGACCGTCCTCGTCCGCAGCGGGATCAGCGCCGACCTCGATCTCGACCGCGTGCCGGAGTCGCAGAGGCCCGACCTGACGATCGGAACGGTCGCGGAGCTGCTGGAGTGGCTGTGACCCGAGCAGTCGCGATCGTCGAGCCGGGCGGGCCCGAGGTTCTGCGCGTCATCGAACGCGACGTCCGCGATCCGGGGCCTGGCGAAGTGTGTCTCGCCGTTCGGGCCGCCGCGGTCAACCCGACGGACATCGCGTTGCGGCAACGCGGCGACGACGCGATCCCGCCCCCGTGGGTGCCCGGCATGGACGCCGCCGGCACCGTCGAGTCGGTCGGGGCCGGAGTCGACCGTCTCGCGGTCGGCGACGAGGTGATGGCCGCGGTCACGCCGCGACGCCCGGAAGGCGGCGCGCAGGCCGAGCTCGTGGTCGCGCCGGCCGCGTCGGTTGTCTCGATTCCGCAAGGGGCCACGCTCGAACAGGCGGCGACCCTGCCGATGAACGGATTGACGGCACTCCGCGGTCTGGAGCTCCTCGACCTCGAACCGGGCGCGACCCTCGGTGTCACCGGCGGTGCCGGGCTCCTCGCGTCTTACGTGATCCCGCTCGCGAAGCTGCGCGGGCTCCGTGTGCTCGCCGACGCGGGCCCGGCGGACGCGGAGCTCGTGCGAGGTTTCGGCGCCGACGTCGTCCTGCCGCGGGGCCACGACCTGCCGGAGGCGATGCGCGCGGCCGCTCCCGGAGGCGTCGATGCCGTCTTCGACACGGCCGTCCTCGGACGCGGCATCTTCCCCGCGATCCGCACCGGCGGGGCGCTCGCCTTCGTCAGGAGTTGGGACGGCCATGACGTCGAGAACGGCATCGAGATCCGCCAGGTGCTCGTCAGGGAGGTGCTCGAGCGCACGGACTGGCTGCGCGAGTTGAGCGACCTCGCGGCCCGCGGCGTGCTGGTGCTGCGCGTCGCCTCCACGTTCCCGCCCGAGCAGGCCCCCGACGCGCACCGGCAGACGGAGGCCGGCGGCCTGCGCGGCCGCGCCGTCATCGTCTTCGACTGAGCGCCGACAGTGGGGCCGCTACCCTGCCGGGCCATGTCCGTACGCCGACTCGAGCAGTGGTGCGACGCCTCCGCGACCGACGCGGAGCGGTTGAAGGCGGCTCTCTCCGTCCTCGAAGAGATCGTCGCCGACCGCGCATTGCTCGGCGCACTCACGGTCGAGGAGCGGACACAGCTGTTGCGGGCCGCCGGCGATGTCTACGAGCCGGATCTCGTCCAGCGGCGCCGCTGGGGCAAGGCTGTTCGGCGGAACGAGAAGGCGGCCAAGGCGGGACGGATCGAGGCGGTGCTTGCGAACACCGGCATCCGCGCACTCCGCGAGAAGCCGGTCTACACGACGCCCAACGTCTTTCCGCCTGACGGCTTCGAGCAAGACGACATCGACGACCCCGAACTCTGCGAGGTTGTCGAGCCCCAGCACTGCTACGTGTGCAAGCAGCTCTACGTCGCTGTCCACGGGTTCTACGATCAGCTTTGCCCGGCGTGCGGCGACTTCAACTACGCCAAGCGCTCGGAGACCGCTGATTTGAAGGGGCGCGTCGCGCTCCTCACCGGCGGCCGCGTCAAGATCGGCTACCAGGCGGGGATCAAGCTCCTGCGCGCGGGCGCCGAGCTGATCGTGACGACGCGTTTCCCGCGCGACTGTGCCGCGCGTTACGCGGCCGAGCCGGACTTCGAGGAGTGGAGCGGCCGGCTGGAGATCTTCGGGCTTGACCTGCGGCACACCCCGAGCGTGGAGGCGTTCTGCCAGCAGCTCGGCGCGACCCGCGACCGGCTTGACTTCATCGTCAACAACGCCTGCCAGACGGTGCGCCGTCCTCCCGAGTTCTACCGGCACATGCTCGAGCGCGAGACCGTCGCGGGCGAGCGCATGCCCGCACGCGAGCGGCGGCTCCTCGGCGCAGCTCCCTCTGCAGAGCTTGCGCAGCTTCCGCTCCTGCCCGACGACTTGGTCGGGCAGGGCGCCCTCTTCCCAGAGGGACGACTCGACCAGGACCTGCAGCAGGTCGACCTCCGCGAGCGCAATTCGTGGCGGCTGCTGCTCTCAGAGGTCTCGTCGGTCGAGCTGCTCGAGACGCAACTGGTCAACGCTGTCGCGCCGTTCGTGCTGAACGCGCGGTTGAAGCCGCTGATGCTGCGCACACCTGAGCGCGACAAGCACATCGTCAACGTGTCGGCGGTCGAGGGCCAGTTCTATCGTCGGTTCAAGACGACACGGCATCCGCACACGAACATGGCCAAGGCAGCTCTGAACATGATGACGCGCACGTCCGCGGCCGACTACGCCGCGGCGGGTATCCACATGAACAGCGTCGATACGGGCTGGGTGACCGACGAGGATCCCGTCCACCTGGCGGAACGCAAAGTTGCCGAGCACGGCTTCCGACCGCCGCTCGACATCGTGGACGGTGCGGCGCGGATCGTCGATCCGATCGTCGACGGCTTCAACAGCGGCACGCACGTCTGGGGGCAGTTCCTCAAGGACTACAAGCCGACCGACTGGTAGCGCTAGGGTGGTCCGCATGGGATCTCGCGATCGCGACGACAACAGGAACGCTCTGCCGCCCTCGACTCAGACGGCGCGGGCGCTACCGACCCATACGGTCCGGTCGGGCTCGACAACGGCGACCGGTAAGCCCTCGAAGACTGCCAACGTCGAAGGGCCGATCACGCCCGGCACGTTCGTCACGCAGCGCTTCCAGCGCAACGGCGACGG
>PLDP01000175.1 GCA_003136795.1 Actinomycetota bacterium | reverse complement strand
CCATGTTGCGCGTGTACTGCACATGGCCCGGCGCGTCGGCGAGCTGGAAGCGGCGGCGCGGCGTGACGAACGAGCGGTAGGCGACGTCGATCGTGATCCCTTGCTCGCGCTCGGCCCGCAGGCCGTCGGTCAAGAGCGCGAGGTCGACGTAGTCGTAGCCGCGGCGGCGCGAGGCGTCCTCGATGTGCTGGAGCTGGTCGACGAGGATCTGCTTCGTGTCGTAGAGCAGCCGGCCGATCAGCGTCGACTTGCCGTCGTCGACCGAGCCCGCCGTGACGAGGCGCAGCAAGTCGGTGTCGAGGAACTCCTTAGAAGTAGCCAACGCGCTTCCTGTCTTCCATCGCGGCTTCGGAGACGCGATCGTCGGCGCGCGTCTCGCCGCGCTCGGTGACACGGGTCGCGGCGATCTCGGTGACGACCTCGTCGATCGTGGCGGCGTCACTGACGACGCCGCCGGTGCACGACATGTCGCCGACCGTGCGGAAGCGCACCGACGCCGTGAACGGCTCCTCGTCGGGATAGCGCTCGATGAACGCCGAGACGGCGTAGAGCATCCCGTCGCGGCGGAACACCTCGCGGTCGTGCGCGAAATAGATCTTCGGCAGCTCGAGGTTCTCACGCGCGACGTACTGCCACACGTCGAGCTCCGTCCAGTTCGAGATCGGGAACACCCGGATCTGCTCGCCCTTGCGGATGCGCGCGTTGTAGATGTCCCACAGCTCGGGCCGCTGCGCGCGCGGGTTCCACTGGCCGAAGTCGTCGCGGAAGCTGAAGATGCGCTCCTTCGCGCGGGCGCGCTCCTCGTCGCGGCGCGCGCCGCCCATCGCGGCGTCGAAGCCGTNNACGAGGCGCTCGCCGAGCTCCTGCACGCGGCGGTCGCGATACTCGATCACCTCGGGAAAGTTGTGACCCGTGTCGACGTGCATCACCGGGAACGGGAACTTCGCCGGCCGGAACGCCTTCTCGGCGAGCCGCAGCATCACGATCGAGTCCTTGCCGCCAGAGAAGAGCAGCACCGGGCGCTCACGCTCGGCGGCAACCTCGCGCATGATGTGGATCGCCTCGGCCTCGAGCTCGTCGAGATGCGAGAGCGTCCTGCGGGTCGCCGGCGCGGTCACGCGACCTCCTCGCCGGGGGCGTGCAGGCCGCACTCGGTCCGGTCGGTGCCCGCCCAGCGTCCCTCGCGCCCGGCGCCGGGGATCGTCGAGTGGGTGTCGCCGATCGACTCGTAGCCGCGGTCGTGCAACGGGTTGTAGGGCAACCCCCGCTCGTGGATGGTGGCCCACACCTGTTCGCCGCTCCAGTCGGCGAGCGGGTTCGCCTTCCACAGCTCGTGCGCCTCGTCCCAACCGAGCTTCGGCGCGTTCGCGCGCGTCGGCGCCTGATCACGACGGACACCGGTGATCCAGCAGTCCAGGTCGAGCAGCGCGCGGTTGAGAGGCTCGACCTTCGCGATCGCGAGATACAGGTCGGGCTTCGTCTCCCAGAGCTTGTCCTCGACCGGCGCGCCCTCGAAGACCTCCACCTTCGTGTCGTAGCGCCGCTCGACCTCGCGCCAGAGCTCGTACGTCTCGGGGAAGAGGTAGTGGGTGTCGATCGCGAAGACGCGCGNNTCAGCGACTCGACGTCAGACGGCAGCTGGGCTGTCGTCACCGAGCAACACCTCCTTGAGCGTGTCGCCGCGCAGGCCGAGGCGCAGCGTCTCGAGCGGGATCACTTCTTCCGGCTGGATGTTCCCGAGGTTGACCGACGGGCCGAAGTGCTTGACGAACCACGCCTGCGACGACTTCGTCGGCGCCTCCCAGACGAGGTCGTGGAAGTCGACCGAGTGCTCGATCTCCGCGATCAGGCCGGTGCGCATCTGGCCGTCGGAGCGGAAGATGCCGGAGGTGCCGCCTTCGCGCGCCTCGGTGATCACCTTCCACGCGCCGGCGTCCTTCTCTTCCTTGATCCACTCGACCCACTCGTACGGGGCGAACACGACCTCGGAGTCCTTCGANNTGCGTGAGCCCGAGGCTCGTGAGCCAGCGCTTGTAGTCGTCGAACTGGTTCTTCACGTAGACGACCTCGAAGAAGGTGCCGCCGATCACGACCGGCTTCTCCTTCAGCACGTCGAGCTTTTTCTCGAGGTTCTTCGTCACGTACGACGTGCCCCAGCCGAGCTTGATGATGTCGATGTAGTCACCCGACATCTCGAGCACGTCGGCCCACCCGCGCGGGCCGAGGCCCTTGTCGAGCACGTGGGTGAGGCCGCCGTCGCGCTGCAGGCCGAGGTTCAGGTCAAAGGCGGGCATAGAGCTCCTCGAGCTTGGCCCTGGCGCGCGTCTGCACGTCGCGGTAGAGCGAGTTGCCGTGCGCGTCGATGCCGACCGTGAGCGGGCCGAAGTCCTTGACCCTGAACTTCCAGAGGCACTCGGGCATCAGCTCCTCCCACTGGACGTCCTCGATCTCCTCGATCTGCGTCGTCTCGAGCGCCGCGGCACCGCCGACGATCGCGAAATAGACCATGCCGAGCTCGTGCATCGGCTCGATCGCCTCGTCCGGGAACCCGCCCTTGCCGCAGATGGCGCGGACGCCGTACTGGCGGCCGAGCGGCTCCGTGAATCTGACCATCCGAGCCGACGTGGTGGTGCCGATGCAGACCTTCTCGTACTTGTGCTCGGCGACCTTGCGGACGCCGGGCGCGGTGTGGAGCAGGAAGGCGCCCTTCAGGTCCATCGGCGGCTCGACGCCCTGGTCGAAGATGCGGATCTGCGTGCGGTCGCGGATGCCGATGATGTGCCCCTGCACCGTGACCTCGTCGCCTGCCTGCAGCTTGAGGATCTCGTTGGGATCGGTGACCGGGAACGTGACGGTGTGGTTTGCCATCTAGAACTCCCTGTCGAAGTCGACGGAACCGTCTGCGGCGATGTGCGCCGACGCGCGGCGCGCAGCCCAGCACTGGTAGTTGACGGCAACCGGGTTGAGGGTCATGTGCGTGTCGGCGTGCTCGATGTGGCACTGCAGGACGGTGACGTCGCCGCCGAGCCCCATCGGGCCGATGCCGGTCTCGTTCAGCAGGCCGTAGAGCTCGTCTTCGAGCTGCGCGACGAGCGGATCGGAGTTGCGCGTGCCGACCGGGCGCGTGATCGCCTCCTTCGCGAGGTACATCGCGTAGTCGGCGGTGCCGCCGATCCCGACGCCGACGATCCCCGGCGGGCACGGCTTGCCGCCCGCACCGACGATCGACTCGAGCACGAACTGCTTGATCCCCTTCACGCCGTCGGCGGGGATGCACATCTTGAGGAAGCTCATGTTCTCCGAGCCGGAGCCCTTGGGGATGCACTTGACATCGAGCCCGTCCCAGTCGGGGATGAACTCCCAGTGCACGATCGGCAGGCGATAGCCGATGTTCGGGCCGGTGTTCTCGCGCGTGATCGTGTGCACCGCGTTCGAGCGCAGGGGATGCTCGACGGTCGCGCGCGCGGTGCCGTCGCGCAGCCCTTCGTAGATGCGCGTCGGATGGAGCGGGAAGTGCTCGCCGACGCGGCACGTGTAGACGGCGATGCCGGTGTCCTGGCAGACGAGGTTGTTGTCGCGGTCGGCGATGTTGACGTTTCGGTGGATCGTCTCGAGCACGCGCTTGCCCGGGATGGACGTCTCGCGCAGCCGCGCGGCCGCGAGCGCGTCGCGCAGGTCCTGCGGGATGTCCTTCAGCGCCCAGACGTAGAGGTGCGCCGCGACGTCTTCCACCGCGTGCTGCAGGTCAGTTCCTGTGACAGTGCTCATGCGCTCGCTTTCTCCTTGGCGGCGCGACCTGCGCGGCGGCCGAAGACGACGCACTCGAGCAACGAGTTGCCCATCATGCGGTTGCGCCCGTGCGTGCCGCCGGCGATCTCGCCGCACGCATAGACGCCTTCGAGCGTCGTCTCGGCGTCCGTGTCGATCACGAGACCGCCGTTCTGGTAGTGGAGGACCGGGTAGGTGAGGATCTTGTCCTTGAGCGGGTCGATTCCCGCGCCGCGGTAGCGGCGGAGCATGTACGGCAGCGAGATCTCGGCGTCGTCCTCCGAGATGCGCGTCGTGTCGAGATAGACCGCGGGGCGGCCGTCGGGGGTCGTGACGCCCTTGCCCTTCTCGACCTCGTCGAAGATTGCCTGGCTGACCGCGTCGCGCGGGCCGAGCGAATCGGTGAACTCCTCGCCGTCGGCGTTGACGAGCACGGCGCCGTAGGCACGCGTCGTCTCCGGGATCGAGTAGCCCTGCATGTTGGGCGGCCACGCGCCGCCGTTCGGGTGGTACTGCAGCGCGTCGAGGTCACGTGCTTCGGCGCCGAGGTCGAGCGCGATACGCGTCACCTCGCCCGTCGCGTTCGGGTGGTTGGTCGAAAGCTCGCCGCGCTCCTCGGCCACCGCGTAGCAGCGGCCGCCCGCCGCAAGCACGACGGTGCCGGCGTCGACGGTCAGGTTGCCGACGCGCGCGCGCCAGAGGCCG
The DNA here is from genome assembly GCA_003136795.1 of Actinomycetota bacterium. Classification (GTDB taxonomy): domain Bacteria; phylum Actinomycetota; class Thermoleophilia; order Gaiellales; family Gaiellaceae; genus PALSA-600. Next base: position 1,996 of record PLDP01000175.1, on the reverse strand, counting down.
TCGAGCTCCGCGAGCTCGTGCAGCGGCGCGTTCAGGAAGCTCGTGCCGCTGCCGGCCTCCCAGGCCTCGCGCAGCTGCTTCGTGATCGCGTGACCGGTGCGGTCGCCCACCTGGAGGAGGCGCTTCGCGGTGGAGCCGCCGCAGCGGGCCAGGCGGTAGCCGCCGTTTTCTTTCGTGAACTCGACGCCGAGCTCCTCCAGCCAGTGGATCGCCGAGCGCGCATCACCGGTCAGCACCTCGACGAGGCGCATGTCGGCGGTCTCGTGCGAGGAGCGCCAGATGTCCTGCCCGTGCTGGTCCGGCGAGTCGTCAGCGCCGAAGGAGGCCTGAATGCCGCCCTGGGCCTTGGACGAGTTGTTCGCCTGCAGCGAGCCCTTCGTCGCGAGGGCGACCCGCGCGCCCGCGCGCTCGGCCGAGACCGCCGCGGCGAGCCCGGAGGCGCCGCTGCCGACCACGAGCACGTCGAAGCTTTGGGCCGTCGCTGCCACGCCAGCACTATACCTGCTATTAGCGAATGTTATTCTTTCTTCACTGAATCGGTGGGGAAAGCGGGCGTGAGCCGGGCCACATCGGCCGGCCGCACAGCGCCGATCGAGACCCAGACCTCGGCTCCTTCGGCGAGCAACCGCTGGGCGGAGGCGGCGTCGCCCGCCGCCTGCGCCCACGCCGCCTGGAAGTCGAGCGCGCAGGCGACGCCCTGCCGGTGGCCGATCTGCTCCGCCAACGCGAGGCTCTCAGCGAGCAGTTCCCGCGACCGGTCGAGATCGCGCTGTTCGATCAGCGCCCGTGCGAGCCAGCGCGCCGTGGAGCTCGTTGCTCGGAGCTCGCCGTGCTCCGCCGCGAGCGCGCGTGCCTCTTCCAGCGCGGCGACCGATGCAGCGGCGTCGCCGCGCACGAGCGCGACAACGCCGATGTTCTCGAGCAGGGCGAGCAGATTCGGCGAGTACTCGTTGCCGCGATAGACGGCGAGCGCCTCTTCGTACGCCCGCTGTGCCGCCTCATGGTCTTCCCGGAAGAGCGCGAGCGCTCCGAGGTTGGAGAGCGAGGCCGCGACGCCCAGCTCGTCGCCGGCCTCGCGGCGAAGCTCCAGCGCCCGCTCGAACGCCTCGCGTGCCGCGGCGTAGTCCCCGCGATCCGCGCGGACGATGCCGAGCCCGTTCCACGCCTTTCCTGCGACGTCCGCAGGCGCGTCACCCGCCGCCAACGACGCCGCAAGCCACTGCTCGCCCTCGCCGAGGTGGCCGTGCACCTGCCAGAGGCGCTGCAACCTGCCCGCGAGCTCAACAGCTGCGCTCGCATCCGGCTTCGCGATCGCGTGCGCCAGTGCAAGGCGGATGTTCGGGAGCTCTGCCTCGAGACGGTCGTACCACGCCTCCTGCTGCGCGGTGTCGAGCTGAGGCTCTGCCTGGCCCGCCAGCCGGACGAACGACGCGAGATGCCGGTCGCGCAGCACGTCCTCCTCGCCGAGCGCATGCAGTTGTTCGTGCGCGTACTCGCGCAGGGTCTCGAGCATCACGACCCGTTCGCCCCGGCGGCGGACGAGGCTCTTGTCGGCGAGCGAGGCGAGCAAATCGAGCCCACCGCCGCAGATCTCTTCGATCTGCTCGATCGTCGCCCCGCCCGAAAAGACGGCGAGACGTGCGAAGAGCACCTGCTCGTCGGAATCGAGCAACCGGTAGCTCCAGTCGACCGTGGCGCGCATCGTCCGGTGACGCTCCGGCGCGTCGCGCGAGCCCGCGGTGAGAACTTCCAGGCGGGACTCCAGGCGTTCGAGCAGCTTGCGCGGCGGCAGCAGCTTGGTGCGCGCCGCCGCGAGCTCGATTGCGAGCGGCAACCCGTCGAGCCGCTCGCAGATCGCAGCAACCGCGTCCAGGTCGTCGACGTCTCCCGAAGCGCGCTGCAAGAAGAGCTCGACTCCCGCGGCCAGCGGCGGGACTTCGTACTCGCGTTCACCGGCGACGCGCAGCACCGAGCGGCTCGTGACGAGCACGCGCAG